>JBDSKP010000446.1:0-2705 GCA_039916925.1 Duganella sp. | reverse complement strand
CGCGGCGTCCTGCAACATAAAATACTCATAACGTATTGGAGAAGCAACGATGAAACAAATGCCACGAGACCTGCGCGCCCAGACGCTGGATTTGATCAACGCCAGCAAGCCTTCCAGCGAAACCAGCCAGGTCGCGGCCCTGATCAACGCCTGGCTCGGCTCCCTGGATGACGAAGACCTGACCGGCACCGTGCCCGGTAGTCTGGCGCCGGTATTGTGGGACGGTTTCACGCAAGCCTCCAAGCGCTCCGGCAGCGGCGCGCAAATCGCCAGGCTGCGCTACGAAGATGGCCGCGGCGGCATGGCCACCGCGCTGCTGATCCTCAACGACGACATGCCATATCTGGTCGACTCCATCGTCATGGCCATGCGCAAACTGCGCATCGTCGCCAACGGCGTATTGAACTCGGTGCTGCCGGTCGCCCGCAACGCGGAAGGCGTGGTCACCGCCGTCGGTCAAAACGGCGACAAACTCGAATCCTACGTTCTGTGCCTGCTGGCCGAAGACCTGCCGGAAGCGGAACTGGGCATGCTGGTCGACCGTCTGGAGATGGTCTCGCGCGACGCCGCGGTGGTTCGCCGCGACAAGGCCGGGATGCTGGAGCAGTTCAGCCGCATCGGCGCCGAAGCCGCCGCCAACGGTGAAGAAGGCCAGGAAGTCGCCGCCTTCCTGGAGTGGGCCAGGACCGAAGGCTTCGAACCGTTCGGCTACGCCTACTATCAAGTCAAACCGGGCGTGCGCGAGCTGGAACGCGACGTCCCGAGCCGCATCGGCGTGCTGCAGGATACCTCGCACCCGGTCTACGGCACCTGCCTGGCCAACATCCCCGGCGACTTCGACACGCTGTCCAAGCGCGCGCACACGCTGTCGATCGTCAAGGCCGACGTCGAAGGCACGCTGCACCGCGACCAGGCGCTCGATTTCATCGGCATCCGCCACACCGATCCGCAAGGCGCGATCCTCGGCGAATACTGCTTCGTCGGTCTGTTCACCCGCGCCGCCACGGCCACGCCGCTGAACCGCCTGCCGTTCGCGCGCGGCCGCATCGCCAAGGTGCTGAGCATCGCCGGCGTGCGCCAGGAAGGCTTCCGCGCCGAGAAATTCATCGAGATCCTCGAATCGCTGCCGCGCACCGAGGCGCTGGAAGCCGAGCCGGAATGGCTGGCCGAAGTCTGCGGCGCCGTCGTCTCGCTGTACAAGCAGCCGCGCACCAAGGTGTTCGCCCGCCGCGACGTCTACGCCCGCCATCTGAACGTGCTGGTGTACCTGCCGCGCGAGCGTTACAGCGCCAGCGTGGCTTCCTCGCTGGCGAAGGCGCTGCAGGCCAGCTCCGGCGCCCATCACGTCAGCTCGCAAACCTTGGTGGCCGACGGTCCGCTGGCCCGCGTGTACCTGATCGCCCATGGCGCGCGCTATCCGCTGGACCTGGAAACCGACATCCAGCAGCCGCTGTCGTCGGTGCTGGACGGCTGGCACGACAGCTTCTCGAAGCTGGCCGACGCGGTGTCGAACGTGCCGATGCGCGCCCACCTGCGCAAGATGTGCGCGACCCTGCCGACCGATTACGTCGCCTCGACCCCGCCGGTCGCCGCCTTCTACGACCTGCAAACCATTTTGCAGAACACCGATCCGTCGCGCGTCGACGTGCGGGTGGACGCGGCGGAAGACGCCACCACCATCCGTCTGTATTCCGTCGACCGCGTGCCGTCGCTGTCGACCATCCTGCCGGCGCTGCATAACGCCGGCGTCGCCATCGACCGCGAACAGGCGCACTCGATCCGCATGGACGGCAAGCGCCACTTCGTCACCAGCCTGTCGGTCGATACCGCCAGCGCCGCCAACCTGGCCAAGCCGGAAGTGATTCCGGTCGCGCAGGAGCTGTTCGCATCGCTGTTCAACAACGAAGCCGAAGACGGCCGCCTGAATGGCCTGGTCATCGAGGGCGGTTTGAGCCTGCGCCAGGTACAGCTGGTGCGCGCCTACATGAGCTACTGGCGCCAGACCGGCAGCCAGTTCTCCGTGCGCTACATCGCCGAGACGCTGCGCAAGCAACCGGCCATCGTCAAGCAGCTGGTGGACGCGTTCCTGCAGCGCTTCAATCCCGCGCTGGACCAAGCCACCCGCGACGCCGCGCTGGAGTCGCTGGCCGCGATCAAGGGCCGCCTGCCGTCGATCAACCACGCCGACAGCGAGGAAGTGCTGGGCGCCCTGACCGATCTGATGACCGCGACGCTGCGCACCAACTATTTCCAGAACAATCAAAAGGGCGACAAGATCATCTTCAAGTTCGACACCAGCAACCTGTCGCTGGTGCCTGAGCCGCGTCCGTTCCGTGAGATCTTCGTGTTCTCGCGCCGCTTCGAGGGCGTGCACCTGCGCGGCGGCCCGGTCGCGCGCGGCGGTCTGCGCTGGTCGGACCGCATGGAAGACTACCGCACCGAGGTCCTGGGCCTGGTGAAGGCGCAGATGGTGAAGAACGCCGTCATCGTGCCGGCCGGCGCCAAGGGCGGCTTCGTCTGCAAGATGATGCCGAAGGATGGCGTGCGTGAAACCATCGCCGCCGAAGGCGAAGCGGTCTACCGCCTGTTCATCGCCAGCCTGCTGGAAATGACCGACAACCGCGTGCTGGGCAAGATCGTACCGCCGGCGGACACGGTCTGCTACGACAGCGCCGATCCGTATCTGGTGGTGGCCGCCGACAAGG
>JBDSKP010000445.1:0-2815 GCA_039916925.1 Duganella sp. | reverse complement strand
CTTTGCTCCGCCCCCGGTTGGATTAAATTGATTCAAGTGACGCGACATCTATCCTGACACAGGGGGTAACGGTATCGCGCAGCTGCTGTACCTCGCCGTCGCGCTGCATCAGCAGCGCCTTCAAGGCTTCAATATCGTCGGGGAGTGAGGCGGGGCTGGAAGACATGCGCGCAGTTTACGCGCATGTCTGATTGTTTACAACACCGACATGAGGGGAGCGGTGCGTTCTGGCTGTTTCCAGTTGATGCCTTCGAGGAGCATCGACAGCTGGGCTGGCGTCAGATGGACCTTGCCATCGGTCGCCTGCGGCCACACGAAACGGCCGTGTTCGAGGCGCTTGGCAAACATGCACAGGCCATCGCCGCTGGACCACAGCAGCTTGATGACGTTTCCACGCCGACCGCGGAATGCGAAGACATGGCCACTGAATGGATCGTCCAACAGCGCGCTCTCAACCTTGGCCGCCAGGCCATTGAAGCCGCAGCGCATATCCGTGAACCCCGCGGCGATCCAGATGCGTGTGCCCGCCGGCAGGCCGATCATGAGCGTAGGCTCTGGAAGATCGTTCTGAGAAGCGCGGCGTCGACGCCCTCATGGACACGTACCACCGCGTCTGCGAAGATGATCTCGACCGGACTCGATGCTGTAGCGGATGTTTGAACTGTCGCTGCCGCTGGTGCCGCGGGCACCATCATCGCTGAAGCTTCTGTAAGCACAACCGGCAGCAACTTCGTGGATGCTTCCGGCATATCGTCCAGGAGCCCGGCGCGATACTCGCGCCGCCATTTGAACACCATGTTTGCGTTGACCCCGTTGGCCATCGAAAGCTTCGAAACTGACACCCCGGCCTCGCACGCAGCAGCGGCAAGCCGCCGCTTGAACTCGACCGGATAGTTCGGCCGCCCTTTCCGGTTTCCCGGTTTCATTTCAGTATCCAAAGTAGTTCCCATCATAAAAGTAGTGGGAACTACTTTGGCGGGCAGGGCTACCTACGTCCAGACGGTACTGGCGTCACGCTTACCAACGTTCCCATGATCGACTTCCTATACCGGCGCGATTCATGGCGTTTCAACTTCCACCTTAAGATTTGGCCTGAGGAATGAACACAAAGAAGCCGGCGCGATTTTAAATACCGAGGTATTGATCGGCTACGATTCGGCAGGGTAAGTAACGCTCGCCGCTGGACCGTACTTAAATCGTGGTCACCGACTATTATCTTCAACGCAAGCTCTTCAGCATAACTGCTTAAGACAGGGTCACCGCTTTGCTGAGCAACGGAGTTGACCAGATCGTACTCCCCACGCGCCCGCATGGTCCAACCAGTACGTAGCTCAGTCAGCTTTTTCACGAGAGCTGCGCCGCCACCCAACACTGCAAGAATCTGTGCAATCTGCTCTAAGAGCTGCATTTTTTCCACGAGTCCGTTAAGTTGCCAATGATAAACATCGGTACATAGTAATATGTCGATAATGCATAAGCTGGCATTATTGACAATATTAACTTACCACATCCGAGAGCAGCATGCGAAACCTTTGGTATCGCAAGCGTCGAGGAACTTTTATTTCGTCGGTCGAAACGAGAGGGGAGGGAGGGAGGGAAACGTAGCTTAAGAGGGGGAAAATATTGGCACAGTTCTGGCACAGTCAGTGTGCCAAACCAAGCATAATATAGCTAAACACTGCATCGTATTGCAATGGCTAACTTCTTGATTTTTATAACAAATGATGGTGCGGCTGGCGGGGATCGAACCCACGACCCTTGGCTTCGGAGGCCAATACTCTATCCACTGAGCTACAGCCGCGTAGGGGGATTTCTTGAAGTGTGCCGTAGGATACCGGTTTTATCGCTTCCCGTCCACGGAAAGTGTCGTTTTGAGCACCTTTGCGTTTCCACACAGGGATTTTTGAGTCTATAATCGCCCGTTTGGTGAAGGTTTTGCAAGGCAGCTGCTTGATCAGTTTTCGCACGCCACCCCGGCTCGACATTAGTCTGTTAAGGAAATCATGAGCGACGCACATAACGAACACGAATCCGCAATCAGAACACCCAAGCAGCTTGTAGCAGCTGTGATCGGCTTTTTTGCAGTCACCGTCATAGGCATCATCCTGCTGGTGCAGTATGTCACCGCAGATAAATTAACCGGCGCCGGCTCCAACAGCCAGGCCCCCGAAGAAATCGCCGCCCGCCTCGCCCCCGTCGCCGACGCCGGCTTCACCCTCAAGGACGCCAACGCGCCCAAGGTGCTGCAGTCGGGCGAAGCCATCTACACCTCCACCTGCGCGGCCTGCCACGGCGCCGGCGTCGCCGGTGCGCCCAAATTCGGCGACGCCGGCAGCTGGGCGGCCCGTATCTCCCAGGGTTACGACACCATCGTCAAACACGCGATCGAAGGTTTGCGCGCGATGCCCGCCAAAGGCGGCAACCCGGACCTGGACGATGTGGAAGTGGCGCGCGCCGTGGTCTACATGGCCAACAAAGCCGGCGCCAAGTTCAAGGAACCGGAAGTGCCGGCCGCTCCCGCAGCGGCTCCGGCGGCGGAAAAAACCGCCGATCCGGCCCAGCCTAAATAAACGGCAGGCGCCGCGCACTACGCGGCGACCATCGAAAACCGGCCTGAATGGCCGGTTTTTTTTTTAACCCGCACGACCGAACAGGGTCGTACCCAGCGGGTACGACCCTTAAGTGGTTTGGCCAGCGTATCGCCAAAAGCATATGGGGTTGGGTCGAAGCCGCTTCGACTATCGTTCGCCATCTTTATTTGTGCGGCCGGTGCCGATCTGGTATTTCTTCAGCTTGTCGTATAGCGTCTTGCGCG
>JBDSKP010000444.1:0-4360 GCA_039916925.1 Duganella sp. | reverse complement strand
GGGAAGAGAGCAAAGAGCGCAGCGGGGACAGCACCCCGCTAATCCAGACGGTGGCCGCGCTGGTACTGCGGCACCACTTCCAGATCAGCAGCCAGTTTCTGCGCGGCAAACTGGGACCAGTGGGGATCGCCCAGGAAGGGGCGGGCCAGCGCGATCAGATCGGCCTCACCATTTTGCAGGATGCCCTCGGCCTGTTCTGGCGACTCGATCATGCCCACGGCCATCACATTCAGACCGGACACGGCCTGTTTGACGGCGGAGGCGAAGGGCACCTGATAGCCGGGGCCGGGGGTGATCTGCTGCGCCGTGGTCAGGCCGCCGCTGCTGACGTCCAGCACGTCCACGCCCTCGCGGCTCAGCAGGCCCGCCAGTTTCACGGTCTGCTCCAGATCCCAGCCGCCCTCGGCCCAGTCGGTGGCGCTGAGGCGCACGAACAACGGCTTGTGCATCGGCCAGCCGCCGCGCACGGCCCGCACCACGTCCATCACGAAGCGCGTGCGGTTCTCGAAAGAGCCGCCGTAATCGTCGGTGCGCGAGTTGGACAGCGGCGACAGGAACTGGTGCAGCAAGTAGCCGTGCGCTGCGTGCACTTCGATCATATCCAGGCCAAGCCTGGCCGCGCGCCGCGCCGTTTGCCCGAACGCCTCGCGTATCCGCGCCAGGCCGGCATCGTCCAGCGCCGTCGGCGGCCGGTCCTCCGGCGCGTAAGGCAGTGCCGACGGCGCCTCGGTTTGCCAACCGTCGGCGTCCAGCCTCACTTGCTTGCCGCCGTCCCAAGGGGCGGCGGTGGAGGCCTTGCGTCCGGCGTGCGCCAACTGAATCCCGATCGGCATGTCCGAATGCTGGCGCACCGCTTTCAACACCCGCGCGAGGGCTTGTTCGTTGCGGTCCGAATAGAGGCCCAGATCGGCCGGCGAAATGCGCGCCTCCGGCGACACGGCGGTCGCCTCCAATATCAGCAGGCCGGCGCCGGACAATGCCAGGTGGCCCAAGTGAATCATGTGCCAATCGGTGGCGTCGCCCTGCTCGGCCGAGTACTGGCACATCGGCGCGATCACGATGCGGTTGGACAGTTCCAGCTGTCCGATCTTCAAAGGAGAGAATAGTTTGCTCACGCCGCGCCCTTCGGTGGTGGTGGGAATGTTTTTGATTATGTCATGACTGAAAATTTCAGCTCTCACGAATGCCCGCCCGTTCGCCGCTGGCGGCGTCAGGCGAGATCGGAAAGCGGTGCACCACTTTCCGATGCCACGGTCGCTTACGCGGCGGAACCGGCGCGTGATTTGCGGCGTTTCATCCAGCCCACCAGACCCAGGCCGCCGAACATCATCGCGTAGGTCGACGGCTCGGGCACGGCGCTGACCGAGATGTTGTCGACCGCGACATCAAAATCGGTGAAGCCGTACATATAGCCGGGCACGTAGGTCGTGAACACCAGTTCGTCGACGCCGGCCAGCACGTCGGCGAAGCTGCGGCCCGGCGGCAGGCCCGGCCCGGCGGCATCATCGGAGGAACCGTAGCCGCCCCAGCCGATCGGCAACGTTGTCGAGGTCGTATCACCGATAGTTACAGACAGATGCTGCCAGCCCTTGGTGGCGTCGATCGTGCCGAGGTTGAACCAAACGCTGGTGTAAGGCATGCCTTGCGGCGTGTTGCCATAGTCGCGCAGCTCGACCACCATGTTGCGCGACACTTCCTGGCCGAAGTAGCGGATCGAGTTGGCGACCACGTCCAAACCGATGGTGACGCTACCAAGCTTTCCGTAATCCCCCAGGTAATTCTGGTTGGTGGAATTGCTGAAGCTGAAACCGAAGTTTTCCATGACGGTGTGCAGCGCTGGCGCGCCGTTCCCCATGTTGGTATCGATACCGGAACCGCCGACGCCGTTCGACGGCTGCATGCCCTCCCACCCTTGCGCGCCATTGAAAAAATCGACAAAAGACGAGCTCGGAGCGGCCGTCGCGGCGGCCCCGGCCAGCGACAAGGCCAGTACCATCATTGCTTTATTCAAAGTCATGTGTCTTCCTTTTTTATCGGACAGTTAGAGAGATAGCGCTAACACCACACCCGCTTTTCTAACGCAGGCGGTTGGCCTGACGGCAGGTTCGAAGCACATCGGAATGAATGTTTCTTAAGCGGGCGTGAGGCCAATTCTGCAACGACTGTTCTAGCTTGCATGAAACTATTTTGTAAGAGAAATGTAACCAAGTTTCTCTGCAGGTATGTGATATTCCGACAAGAAACTGTAACAATGAGTTTCAGAAGACGATCAAAAGTAACGACTTCCCTATGAGGAAATGTTTGGCCGGGTGAGTAAATTTGTCCGAATGGAAAAGGAAAAAACGGCGCGTTTCGACGCTGCGGCGCGGTCGTCAAAATGTTTCTATTTCGCTACAGGCGGATCGGGCAAGCCACGCGCTGGCTGGCCACCGCGCGCGAAATGGCGCCGCCGATCGCTGCCAGCGGATGGCTGGCTCGAGGGGTTACCGAGGCGTGAACAACGCCTGCAACGCGCCATACGGCATCGCCTTGTCGATCAACGGACCGGCGTTGCCGGTGGCCAGAAAACCCTTGGCCATGTCGGCGGCAACGGCCCACAAGGCCTGCGGTATGCCGGAACCGGCGCTCAAACGCCGCACGCCCAATTGATGCAATTCCTCGGCGGATGGCCTGCCCGGCCAGTCCATCACATTCACCGGCAGCCCGGCGCCGGCGACGACGGCCTTAATTTCATCGACCTTGCAAATACCCGGCACGAACAAACCGTCCGCGCCCGCCGCCTTGTACATGGCGGCGCGCTTCAACACCTCCGCCACCCGCTCCCCCTCTGGCGCCAGCCCCCTCAGATACACGTCTGTGCGGGTGTTGATGAACATATCCTTGCCAGCCGCGCCTAGACGCTTCTTAATCGCGACGATCTTGGCGGCCAGCGATTCCGGCGCGCCGTTGCCATCTTCCAGGTTGATGCCGGCCACGCCGGCGTCGACCAGCTTCATCACGTTTTGCGCGACCACCTCCGCATCGTCCGAATAACCGTTCTCAAGATCGACCGATAGCGGCACCGTCAGCACCCGCGCAATGTTGACCGCGACGGCGATGGCGACATCGGCCGGCATGTTATCGCCATCGGCATAACCGGCGGCCCAGGCCACGCCGGCGCTGGTGGTGGCGATGGCCGACGCGCCCAGGCTCTCGAACAAGCGCGCGCTGCCCGCATCCCAGGCGTTGGGCAGGTGCAGAAGTTTGCTACCGTCGTGCAGCTTCTTGAAATCGTTCATGGTCGCTCCTTTAAAAAAGACTGGCTTGTGAGGTGGTCAGGCTGGAAAAACTGTCCTTCATTGGCAGCAGGATCGAGTCGGCGATCGGCTGCAACTGCTTGGTCAGATAATGATCGTAATCGATATTCGAACGCATCGCCTCCAGCGGCTCCGGGCCGCCGGTGGTCATCACGTAGCTGATCCAGCCGCCGTTCTGATAGCGCAGCGGACGGTGATGCGACTGGTTGTATTCATCGGCTAGGCGCGCGGCGCGTACCTGCGGCGGCACGTTGACCTTGTACTCGTCCAGCCGGTGGCGCAGCCGCTTGCGGTAGACCAGCAGCTCGTCGAAATCTCCCGACAACGTCTTGCGCGCGTAGTCGCGCACGAAGTCCTGGTACGGCTCGTCCTTGAAGATGCGCAGGAACAGGCCTTTCTGGAACTGTTGCGCCAGCGGCGTCCAGTCGCTGCGCGCCACTTCGAGGCCGCGGTAAATCACCTCTTCCTCGCCATTGGCGTTGATCATCAGGCCGGCGTAGCGCTTTTTGCTGCCCATTTCCGTGCCGCGTATCGTCGGCATGAAGAACTTCTGGAAGTGCGTGTCGAACTCGATCTCGAGATGACATTCCAGGCCGTGCTTTTGCTTCAGCATGGCGCGCCACCAGGCGTTGATCATGTTCGCCAGTTGCTGGCCGATCTCCAGCGCGTCGGCGTTATTGTGTTCTTTCTTGAGCCAGATGAAGATCGAATCGGTATCGCCGTAGATGACGTCATATCCCGCCGCCTCGACCAGCTCGCGCGTTTGCTTCATCATCTGGTGTCCGCGCAGGGTGACCGAGGAGATCAGGCGCGGATTGAAGAAACGGCATTCGGTGGCGCCAAGCACGCCGCAAAAGGAATTCATCAGCAGCTTGAGCGCCTGCGACAGCGGCTCGTTCCTGGCCCGCTTGGCGGCGTCGCGCTGGTTCCAGATCTGCGTGGTGATCTCGGGCAGGCAATGCTTGTGGCGCGAGAACACGGTGCCGTTGACGCCCTCCACCACCGACGCCGGATCCTTGGCGGCCTCGCCCTCGACCAGGCCGACCGGATCGACCAGGAAGGTG
>JBDSKP010000443.1:0-3874 GCA_039916925.1 Duganella sp. | reverse complement strand
CGGCGCCGCCATGGCTCTTGAACACCAGCCCGCGTAAACCGAGCAGGCTGGCGCCGTTGTAACGCGACGGCGACAGCCGGCTCTTGATGTTGTTCAGGGCGCCGCGGCCGAGCAAGGCGCTCAGGATCGTCAGCGGATTGCGCTTGAATTCGGTCTTGACGGTGTCGGCGAAGAAGCGCGCGACGCCCTCCACCGCCTTCAAGGTGACGTTGCCGACGAAGCCGTCGCAAACGACGATATCGGTGGTGCCCTTGAAGATGTCGTTGCCCTCCACGTTGCCGTGGAAGTTCAGGGCGCCGCGCTCGTGGTCGGCCTGCAGCAGCTTGCTGGTGGCCTTGACGACGTCGTTGCCCTTGATGTCCTCGGTGCCGACGTTGAGCAGGCCGAGCGTCGGGCGCGCGATGTTTTCCATCGCCGACACCAGCACCGAGCCCATGATGGCGAACTGGTGCAGGTGATGCGGTTCGCAATCGACGTTGGCGCCCAGGTCGAGCATATAGGTCGGGCCGCCTTTTTGATTCGGCATGATGCTGCAGATGGCCGGACGGTCGACGCCGGTCATGGTCTTGAGCACGTAGCGGGCCACCGCCATCAATGCGCCGGTGTTGCCGGCCGACACGCAGGCCTGGGCGCCGCCACCCTTGACCTGCTCGATGGCCACGCGCATCGACGAATCCTTCTTGCGGCGCAGCGCCACTTCGAGCGGATCGTCCATCGTGACTTGTTCGGACGCATGCACGACGGACAGGCGCGGATGCGCGTCGGCGTGATGTTTTTTCAATTCCGCGCGGATAACGTCTTCCAAACCGACCAGGATCAGTTCAGCCTCTGGTTCGCGTTTAACGAAGGAAATAGCTGCGGGGATAGTGACCGATGGACCGTGATCTCCGCCCATACAGTCGATAGAAATTTTGATTGTCATTGTTTTGATTCAGTACCACGCTCCAGCCCTTGTCTGGGCAAGCTGCGGCAAGCGGCGGACCACTGAAATCCCGGTCTACGCGTTTCAAAATGACGGTGTGCAAAAGAGGATTGCAGCCGATGAAAAAAGAAAAAGCGATGCTTCAAAAGACAGCACCGCCTATTTCCGAGTCCAGCAAAAGCGTCGATTACTCGTCGTTTTTGGTTTTCAGGACTTTACGACCACGATAGAAGCCGTTCGGGCTGATATGGTGACGCAAGTGGGTTTCGCCGGTGGTTGGCTCGATACCCAGTTGTGGAGCAACCAGGAAATCGTGCGAACGGTGCATACCGCGCTTCGAAGGGGACTTCTTGTTCTGTTGAACTGCCATGTTAATGACTCCTAATACATAAGTTCTAAAATTTTAACACAATCGACCAGCAAATACATGCGAATCGAGTATCCTGCCGGCAAAACGTAACCGGCATAGTTAAACTGAGATTTACTACATTGCCCTACTGACTTGCCATACTCGACTACAACACGTGCCTGGCACGTTCTTTACACACTACTTATTCGGTACTTTTATTCGGATTTGAGGCCCTTGAGGGCGTCGAACGGCGAGATCTTCTCGCTTTTCGCCTTGTCCAGCAGGGCGCTATCGGGGCAGACATCATGTTTCGGCGTATGCGGCAGGGCCAGCAGCGCTTCGTCTTCCACCAGATCCGCCACCGCCATGGTGCGGCTGCCGACGATCACGTCGATCGTTTCGTCGTCGATCATTTCTTCGATTTCATCCGCCTGCTGATCATCCTTACCCAACATCAACAACGTCGACGAATCGATGGTGTGAGCGTACGGGGTCAGGCAGCGCTGGCAGACCAATTGCACGGTGCCGGCGACCGACAGCGTCAACTGCGGGAAGCCCATCTTGCCGGTGCCTCCTGCGACCTTCCAGGTGATGGTGCCCGAGGTATCGGCACAATCCTTGGTCAGGCGGGTCATTTTGGCAACAGGCGTCACGCCTTGCTGGCTGCCGTTGCTCCGACAAAACTCAAAAGCGTCGATGACAATAGCATTCATTACAGAAAATTCCCCGGAAAACCTGCGATAATAACAGGGTTTTCGGCATCAAGTCAAAGCCCGCGCGGCTTTTTCCTGTCTTTCGTCTTTTTCCGTCGCTATCCAAGCCGGCGACAGAGCATATAACATTTCCCCCTATGACATCAAGCGCAACCGCTCAAATCGCCCCACAACGGCTGGTTTTGGCCTCCAGTTCGGCCTACCGCAAGGAATTATTATCACGGCTACAACTGCCATTCGACGTGGCGGTGCCCGACATCGACGAAACGCCCGCCGCCGGCGAAACGCCCAGCGCCACGGCACTACGGCTGGCGCGTGAAAAAGCCGCCGCCGTGGCCGCCAAACTACCCGGCCGCATCGTCATCGGCTCCGACCAAGTCGCCACGCTCGACGATCAGCAGATCGGCAAACCGGGCGACCACGCCAACGCGCTGGCCCAGCTGCAAAAGATGCGCGGACGGAAAGTGGTCTTCCACACCGCGCTGTGCGTCTGGGACGGCCGCGCCGCCGATCCGGCGGCCAGCGCCCAGGTCGAGGACATCCAGACCATCGTCACCTTCCGCGACCTGCCGGACGCCGAGCTCGACGCCTACCTGCGCATCGAACAGCCGTACGATTGCGCCGGCAGCGCCAAGAACGAAGGGCTCGGCATCACCATCCTCGAGCGCATCGACAGCAGCGACCCGACCGCCCTCACCGGCTTGCCTTTGATCGCTCTGACAGGCATGCTGCGCAAGATTGGCGTTTCCTTTTTCAATACTAAGTAGATTTATATGCCCGGCACCCTCTTTTTAATACCGAACACCCTGGGCGAGACCGAAGCGCTCGCCTCCGTGCTGCCCGAACAGGTACAGCGCATCACCTCGCAACTGGATTACTTCGTGGCGGAGAACGCCAAGACCGCGCGCGCCTTCCTCAAGCTGGTCAATGCCAACCACCCGCTGGCCAAGCCGCTGCAGGAGATCACGATCTCCGAACTGAACGTGAACACGCCGGCGGCCGCGCTGGCCGGCCTGCTGGCGCCGCTGCTGGCGGGCCGCGATGGCGGACTGGTATCGGAGGCCGGCGTGCCGGCGGTGGCCGATCCCGGCGCCGACCTGGTGCGGCTGGCGCACCAGCACAATATCCCGGTGCGGCCGCTGGTGGGACCATCGTCGCTGTTGCTTGCGGTGATGGCGAGCGGCTTGAACGGGCAGAGCTTCGCCTTCAACGGCTATCTGCCGACCGACGCCGCGCAGCGCGCCACGCGCATCAAAGAACTGGAGGCGCGCTCACGCAAGGAAAAGCAGACGCAGCTGTTTATCGAGACGCCGTACCGCAACGCCGCGATGCTGGAGGCGCTGGTGGCCGCGTGCGCGCCGTCGACCTTGGTGTGCGTGGCGACGGATCTGAGTTTGGCGTCGGAGACGATCCGCACGATGACGGCGGCGCAATGGAAAAGCGCCAAGGCGCCGGATTTCCACAAGAAACCGACGGTGTTCCTGCTGCTGGCGCAGTAAACGCATCGCCCGGACCGGGACCACGAAATACCCCATAGCCGCCGCCCCACTATCGTATCGACGCAAACTGACATCGGGCCATGCTCCACGGGAAATATTCATTCTCTCTCGATAGCAAAATGCAATCACCCGACCTTGCTCAACTGTTATATTTGACCATCGGTACTCGCCTCAACAATGAGCCGATTACGGGCGACAACGTCCTACCGACGTAATGCTCCATGGTTGACCGACGCAAAACTGAAGGGGGTTTATGCATACGCACATCCGACTCAATTCCTCACTATCGACAACTGTTGTGGAAGGAATAAAAATTGATAATTCTAGAGGTGCGGTAATCGCTTGGGCATATATGTCATGTCGCAACGTGCCTCCGAAAGTAATAATCCGC
>JBDSKP010000442.1:0-1692 GCA_039916925.1 Duganella sp. | reverse complement strand
TGGCGATGAAGGTGCCGACCGAGCCGCTAAAGCCGGACAGCCACTCGCGCCCCTGCCAGCGCGCCGGCAGGTATTCGGACAGGTGCGGATCGGCCGATGGCACCAGCAGCGCATCGACGCCGCGCTGGCGCATCGACGCCCGCAACAGCGTCAGGCGCTCGGTGACGTGGGTAGTATCAGAGGTATGCATGGGTGGATCGATTCCTGTGCGCCGCGACTGCGGCATGGCTTGTCGCTATGATACCGTGATTGCCTGAAACGGTGGTCCGCGAGAGCGGGACGTTGGATGCAGGGGGCGGACTACCAACCCGCACGGCCAGGCGGGGTCGGACCCCTCGGGGTCCGACCCCTGGTCGGTGGCGCGGGCGTTCAGGTTAAAGGTTGCGGGGTTGCGGGGTTGGGGCTGACTTATCGGACCATGATGGCGCGAACTTCGGAGAGCAATCATTGGCGGGATCAATCGCGACGTGCACGTTGCGGCTATCGAGAGACGCCGATTTCGGCTACATTCTCGGGGAAGGTGCGTACTTCCGCACCGTGGAAAACACTATGCCGCCAACGTCGGCTTTTCGGAGAATGCCCCTCGCATGAATATCAAGAAATTCAAAGATCTTTGCCGCGCACTCCCCGGCGCGACTGAAGATATTAAATGGGAAAACGATCTGGTCTTCTCGGTCGGCGACAAAATGTTCGCGATCATGAACTCCAGCGAAAGCACGAAAGGCGTGTGCTTTAAGGTCGACGATGACCGCTTTCTGGAATTGACCGACCGCCCGGGAATCGTGCCCGCGCCATATCTGGCACGGGCCAAATGGGTGCATATCGAAGACCTGAAAACCTTCGCCGATGTCGAAGTAACAGCCTTGCTGAAACGCTCGTATGAACTGGTCTTCGCCAAATTGACCAAGAAGCTCCAGCGCGAAATTGTCGAAGCCTGATTAATAAACCAGCATAAGCAGCACGACGTTGCGCGCGTCGAAGGCTGCAAATCCTGTGGCACGAAAGCAACGGTAAGCGACACACGGAAAGATGGCGGATAATATCGGTCTTTCACCCGTTTTAAAAAGTTGAAGAGACCATGCAAGACTTCCACCATAACCGCGCCCGCGCCCTGCTGCAGAACGCGGAAGAACTGTTCGATAAAGAGGCCGTCGATAACGCCGTCACCGCGATGGCCGCGACGCTCAATGCGCGATACGATCAACCCGGCAACGAGGAATTCCCGCTGGTGCTGGGCGTGATGGGCGGCGCGGTGGTCTTCACCGGCAATCTGCTGCCGCAGCTGACGTTCCCGCTCGAATTCGACTACATCCACGTTAGCCGCTACGGCGACGACGACCAGGGCGGACAAGTAGTGTGGAAAGTGGTGCCGCGTTCAAACGTGGCCGGCCGCACCGTGATCGTGCTGGACGATATCCTCGACGAAGGCGAAACGCTGGCCCACGTCAAACAACGCCTGCTGGACATGGGCGCGGCCGAGGTGGTACTGGCCGTCTTCGCCGATAAGGCAATCGGCAAGCCCAAGCCGGTCAAGGCGGACATCGTCGGCATCACGATACCGAACCGTTTCGTGGTCGGTTTCGGCATGGACGCTTATGGCTACTGGCGCAACCTGCCCGGCCTGTGGGCGATCCAGACCGAGGGCAAGTAGCTCCGACGGCAGGCTAAAAAACGGCGAGGGTCAAGTCTGAC
>JBDSKP010000441.1:0-2126 GCA_039916925.1 Duganella sp. | reverse complement strand
ACCAGCGCACGGGCGCCGAGATCGCCTTCAACGAAGGGCGCGACGTCTGGCTGCATGAGCTCGTCGACGGCCAGAGCGGCCAGTGCGAGCCGGAATGGGTCGACGCCGAGCATCCTTTGTTCATCCTTTACACATCGGGCTCGACCGGCACGCCAAAAGGCGTGCAGCACTCGACCGGCGGCTACCTGCTGTGGGCCGCGCTGACGATGAAATGGACCTTCGACATCAAGCCGGACGACGTGTTCTGGTGCACCGCCGACATCGGCTGGGTCACCGGCCACAGCTACATCGCCTACGGCCCCTTGGCGGTGGGCGCGACCCAGGTGGTGTTCGAGGGCGTGCCGACCTTCCCGGACGCCGGGCGCTTCTGGGACACCATCGCCAAGCACAAGGTCAGCATCTTCTACACGGCGCCGACGGCGATCCGTTCGCTGATCAAAGCGTCGGACGTCGACCCGAAGGTCCACCCGAAAAACTACGACCTGTCGTCGCTGCGCCTGCTCGGCACCGTGGGCGAGCCGATCAATCCGGAAGCGTGGATGTGGTACTACACGCAGGTGGGCGGCGAAAAATGTCCGATCGTTGACACCTTCTGGCAGACCGAAACGGGCGGCCACATGATCACGCCGTTGCCGGGCGCCACGCCGATGGTGCCGGGCTCGTGCACGCTGCCGCTGCCGGGCATCATGACCGCCATCGTCGACGAAGCGGGCGTGGACGTGCCGAACGGGCAGGGCGGCATCCTGGTGGTCAAGCGGCCATGGCCTTCGATGATCCGCACCATCTGGAACAATCCTGAGCGCTTCAAGAGCAGCTACTTCCCGGAGGAGCTGGGCGGCAAGATGTACCTCGCCGGCGACGGCGCCATCCGCAACAAGGACACCGGCTACTTCACCATCACCGGGCGCATCGACGACGTGCTGAACGTCTCGGGGCACCGCATGGGCACGATGGAAATCGAATCGGCGCTGGTGGCCAACCCGCTGGTGGCGGAGGCGGCGGTGGTGGGCAAGCCGGACGACACGACGGGCGAATCGATCTGCGCGTTCGTCGTCCTCAAGCAAGCGCGCCCGACCGGCGACGAAGCCAAGAAGCTCGCGCTCGAACTGCGCAACTGGGTCGCCAAGGAGATCGGACCGATCGCCAAGCCGAAGGAAATCCGCTTCGGCGACAACCTGCCGAAGACGCGCTCGGGCAAGATCATGCGGCGCCTGCTGCGGGTGCTGGCCAAGGGCGAGACGATCACGCAGGACGTCTCGACCCTGGAAAACCCGGCCATCCTCGAGCAGCTCAAGGAAGCGTCCTGACGTGGTGAAAGCGGCGCCGCGTGCTCAGCGCGGCGCCAGCATCCTGGCCACGCGTTCGGACAGCGCATCGATATTAAACGGCTTGGTCATCACCTCGACGCCCTCGTCGAGCTGGCCGCCGCCGAACACGGCGGTCTGCGCGTAGCCGGTCAAAAACAGCACGCGGAGATGGGGCCGGTCCACCCGGCCGGCCTCCGCCATTTGCCGGCCGTTCATCCCGCCCGGCAAGCCGACATCGCTGATGAGCAAATCCACATGCGCGTCCGAGCGCAGCAGCGCCAGGCCGGAAGCGCTATCGGCCGCCTCGATCACCTGGTAGCCCATATCCTGCAAGACGTCGACGACCAGTATGCGCACGCTCGGCTCGTCGTCGACGACCAGCACGGTCTCGTGCGTGGCATGGGCGGCCGGCGGCGACGGCAGGGCGGGGGCGGGCGCCGGCTCGGCCACGCCATGATGGCGCGGCAGGTAGATGCACACGGTGGTGCCGCGTCCCACCTCCGAATAAATGCGCACCAGTCCGCCGGACTGCTTGGCGAAGCCGTACACCATCGACAGGCCCAGGCCGGTGCCCTCGCCGGGCTGCTTGGTGGTAAAGAACGGCTCGAACACACGGCTCATCACCTCGGGCGGGATACCGGTGCCGGAATCGGTCACGCTCAGCGACAGATACTCGCCCTCGGGCATTTGCTGGGCGGCGGCGGCGCGCTGGCTCAATTGCTGGTTGGCGGTCGCGATCCGGATATGGCCGCCGTCGGGCATCGCATCGCGCGCATTGATACACAGGTTCAACAGCGAATTTTCCAGTTGCGACGCATC
>JBDSKP010000440.1:0-2576 GCA_039916925.1 Duganella sp. | reverse complement strand
GTTCGCGCTGGTCGGCCCGACCGGCGTCGGCAAGACCACCAGCACCGCCAAGCTGGCGGCGCGCTGCGTGATGCGCCACGGCCCGGAAAAACTGGCCCTGATCACCACGGACGCCTATCGTATCGGCGGCCACGAACAGCTGCGCATCTACGGCAAGATCCTGGGCGTGATGGTGCACTCGGTCAAGGATGAAGCGGACCTGCGCATCGCCCTCAAGGAACTGCGCAACAAGCACACGGTGTTGATCGACACCGTCGGCGTCAGCCAGCGCGACCAGATGGTGACCGAACAGGTCTCGATGCTGCAGGGCGCCGGCGCCAACGTCAAGCGGCTGCTGTGCCTCAACGCCACCGCCACCCAGGAGACGCTCAACGAAGTGGTGCGCGCCTACCAGGGCAGCGGCCTGGCCGGCTGCATCATGACCAAGCTCGACGAGGCGGCGGCGATCGGCAACGTGCTCGATGTCGTCATCCGCCAGAAGCTCAATCTGTTCTATGTCTCGAACGGCCAGCGCGTGCCGGAAGACCTGCACCTGGCCGATCCGGCCTACCTGATCGACCGGGCATTCAAATTGAAACGCGATGTCGTCAACACCCAATATCTGGACGCGGAGCTGCCGATGCTGATGTCGAACGCCGGCAACGACCTGTCGATGCGCGAGGTGCACCTTGGCTAATTTCGATTTCGACCAGGCGGAGGGACTGCGCCGCATGCTGGCGGGGCCCAAGCCCCGCATCGTCACCTTCCTGTCGGCCACGCCGCAGGACGACAAGGGCGCCATGCTGGTCAACCTCGGGGCCTCGCTGGCGCGCGCCGGCAACGACGTGTTGATCATGGACGCCTGCGCCAGCGCGCACGGCGTGGCCACGCGCCTCGGCGTCGACGGCGGCGCCAGCCTGCTCGACGTGGCGCGCCAGGAGTGCGCGCTCAACCAGGTCATCCACCAGGCGCCGCAGGGTTTCGCTGTGGCGTCGATGACACGCGGCGCGCTGCGCGGCGGTCCGGACGAAACGCGCCGCCTGGCCAAGGCCTTCGACGTGTTGGTCAAGCAGACCGGCATCGTCATCGTCGACGGCGAATTCGACGGCGAGGCTTTCCCGGTGCCGGTCATGGCCAGTTCCGAGATCGTGGTGCAGGTGTCCAACAGCGCCACCTCGATCAAGGCCGCCTACAGCATGATCAAGCGCCTGAACCAGGAACTGGGACGGCGCCCGTTCGGGATTCTGGTCACCGGGGCTTCCGAATCCGAGGCAAAAGTGGTATACGATAATATGGCACAGGCGGCTAGCCGATATCTGGCCGTGAACCTGGTCTCCATGGGATCGGTGCCGGCCGATGAATATCTGCAGCGCGCCGCGCGCTTGGGGCGCGCGGTGGTCGACGCGTTCCCGCTGGCCGGCGCCTCGGTCGCGTTCCGGCAGTTGGCGGGGCGCTTCGCGCTGGCCGGTGCGCCGTCGGCCGCGCGGTCATTGTGAGCGGGGGAGCGGTGACGGTCTTGGCGCATAGCTAACTATCAATGCACTATCAATAAGAATACAAACATCAGGCTATGTACACGGTCAAAGGGAAAGCGGACAAGAATTCTTTGCTGACGGAGCATATGCCGTTGGTCAAGCGCCTTGCCCATCACATGAAGGCGAAACTGCCGCCCAGCGTCGAAGTCGACGATCTGGTGCAAGCCGGGATGATCGGCCTGCTCGACGCCATCAACCGCTATGAGGAAACCCATGGCGCCCAGTTCGAGACCTATGCCGTGCTGCGCATCCGCGGCGCCATGCTCGATGAGCTGCGCAGCAGCGACTGGCTGCCGCGCTCGATGCGGCAGAACATGCGCAAGATCGAAACGGCGATGAGCACCCTGCAGCAGCGCCTGGGCCACCCGCCGACCGAGTCGGAGGTGGCCAAGATGCTCAAGCTGTCGCTGGCCGACTACCAGGAGATGCTGTCCGACGGCGGCGGCCACCAGCTGGTGTACTACGAGGATTTCCACGACGACGACGGCAACGACAGCTTCCTCGACCGCTACTGCTCGGACGAGGAGAGCGACCCGTTGCGCTCGCTGCTCGACGGCGACTTCCGCCAGGCCGTGATCGACGCCATCGACGCGCTGCCGCCGCGCGAGAAAATCCTGATGGGGCTGTACTACGAAGAGGAGCTCAACTTGAAAGAAATCGGCGCCGTCATGGGCGTGTCGGAATCGCGCGTATCGCAATTGCATACGCAGGCCGTGGCGCGCCTGCGCGCCTCACTCCGGGAGAAGTCGTGGACTGGGCCAGCGTAATCGGGGTGCTGCTGGCGCTGGCCGGCATCGTCGTCGGCCAGAGCCTCGAGGGCGGCAAGGTCGCGTCGCTGCTGCAGCCGGCCGCCTTCGCGATCGTCGTCATCGGCACCTTCGGCGCGGTGCTGCTGCAGACCCGGTTCCGCACCTTCGTGCGCGGCGTGAGGATGCTGCGGCTGGTGTTCGCGCCGCCCAAGGACTCGCGCGCGGCGCTGGCGCGCGACATCAACGCCTGGAACCTGGCGGCGCGCCGCGACGGCCTGCTGTCGCTGGAGCGCTACATGCTCGCGTCGAAGGA
>JBDSKP010000439.1:0-6484 GCA_039916925.1 Duganella sp. | reverse complement strand
CATCAGCTGAAAGGCGTGGCCGGCAACCTGGCGCTGCCGGAGGTGTGCCGGCTCGCGGCAGAGCTGCAAAACGCGGTCGTCGAGGGCGGCGACGCCGCCGGTTTGATCGCGCAATTGCGCGGCGCGCTGGCCACGGCGCTCGAATCGATCGCCGCGCTGGCGTCGGCGGAGCAGCGGCGCGGCGCGGCGGTGCCGGCGCCGTCGACGGCCGCGCTGGATACGCTGGACACGCCGGAACTGCTGGCAGGGTTGCTGGCCTGCCTGGACCAGGACAACCCCGACGCCACGGCACCTTTGCTGGAAGCGCTGGCGACACGGCTGCCGGCCGACGCGCTGGCGCCGGCGCGCGCGCGGCTGGACGGCTTCGACTTCCGCGGCGCCGAAGCCGAGGTGCGGGCGCTGGCCGCCGCGTTGCCGGCCGGCGCGGAGGAGGCGTGATGACCGGCCCCGTACTCATCGTCGACGACGAACCAAGCAATCTGGCCACGCTGCGGGCCATCCTCGGGCCGGATCACGCGCTGGTGTTCGCGCGCAACGGCGCCGAGGGCCTGGCGGCGGCGGGCAAGCATCAACCGGCCTTGATCCTGCTGGACGTGCAGATGCCCGACATGGATGGCTACACCGTCTGCAGGGCGCTCAAGGCGCAGCCCGACACCAGCGACATACCGGTGATCTTCGTCTCGGCCATGAGCGAGGTCGGCGACGAGGCGGCCGGTTTCGCCTGCGGCGCGGTGGACTACATCGTCAAGCCGGTGTCTCCCGCGCTGGTGCGCGCGCGCGTGCGCACCCACCTGTCGCTGGTCAACGCCAACCGGCTCACCCACTATGTGCGGGAACTGGAATCGCACCAGCGCAAGATCGCCCGGCTAAGCCGCATCAAGACCGTCCTGAGCGGCATCAATTCGGCGGTGATCCGCATCCGCGACCGCGCCGCGTTGTACGACGAGGCGTGCCGCATCGCCGTCGAGGAGGGCGGCTTCGACACGGCCTGGATCGCGTTGCGCGACGGTGACGGCATGACCGCCGCCGCCTGGCGCGGCACCGGACCGGAGCGGCTCGAGCGGCTGCTGCGGGAGACGGCGCTGGAACCGGACGATGAACTGAGCGTGCCGCGGCGCGCGCTGGCCTACGCGCGCGCGGTCTGTTGCAACGACTTGAGCGCGCCGGAGCAGGGCGGGGCGACGTGCCGCGACGCGCGCGAACATGGGTTCCTGTCGCTGACCGCGCTACCGCTGATGCAGGGCGCCAAGGCGGTCGGGGTGATGGTGCTGTACGCGCGCGACGCCGGCTATTTCGACGCCGAGGAACTGGTGCTGCTGGACGACCTGGCCGGCGACATCTCGTTCGCCATGGAATACATCGCGCAGGAGGAGCGCGTCAACTACCTGTCCTACTACGACGCGGTGACGGGGTTGCCGAACCAGGCGCTGTTCCATGACCGGCTGGGCCAGATCATCCAGTCCTGCAAGCACGAGGGCGGCCACGCGTTCGTCCTGATGATCAACCTGGACCGCTTCAAACGTCTCAACGACGCGCTGGGTTCGCGCGTCGGCGACCAGCTGCTGCGCGTCGTCGCCCAGCGCCTGGTCGACGGCATGAGCCGTCCGTGCACGGTGGCGCGGCTGGCCGGCGACACCTACGTCATCGCCGGCACGTGCGGCGCCAGCGAGAATCTACTGCCGGTGATCGAGCACGCCGCCGAGTTGATCGGACAGCCGATGCGGGTGGACGGCGACGACATCCACCTGAGCGTCCATGGCGGCATCGCCAGCTATCCGCGCGACGGTGCCGACGCCGAGGCGGTGTTTCGGCACGCCGAGGCGGCGCTGAAGCAGGCCAAGGCCGGCGGCGAGCGCTTGTCGTTCTACTCGCCCGAACTCAACGCCGCGATGATCGCCAGGCTCGAACTTGAGACCATGCTGCGGCGGGCCACCGAGCAGCGCCAGTTCATCATGTACTACCAGCCCAAGGTGGACCTGCGGACCGGCCGCGTGGTGGCCGCCGAGGCGCTGATACGCTGGCTCCATCCGGTGCGCGGCATGGTGCCGCCGGCGCAATTCATCCCGCTGGCCGAGGAGAGCGGTCTGATACTCGACATCGGCGCCTGGGTGATCGCCAACGTCTGCGCCCAGCAGGCCGAGTGGGTGGCGGCCGGCGTGCCGGTGGTGCCGGTGGCGGTGAACCTGTCGGCGCCGCAGTTCGCCCAGGCCGACCTCGCCGCGCAGGTCGCCGGCTGCCTGCACGGGCATGGCCTGGGCAGCAATCTGATCGAGCTGGAACTGACCGAATCGCTGGTGATGCACGATCCGGCCGGCGCCGAGAGGACCATGCGCCAGTTGCGCGCGCTGGGGCTGCGGCTGTCGCTGGACGATTTCGGCACCGGCTACTCGTCGCTGGCGCACCTGAAGCGCTTCCCGTTCAACAGCGTCAAGATCGACCGCGCCTTTATCACCGACATCACGACCAATCCGGACGACGCGGCCATCGCCTCGGCCATCATCGCCATGTCGCACAATCTGCGCATGCTGGTCATCGCCGAAGGGGTGGAGACGGCGGCGCAGTTCGAACAGCTGCGCGCCAAGGGCTGCGACCAGATCCAGGGCTTCTATTTCAGTCCGGCGGTGCCGGCGGCGGAGTTCGAGGCCTTGCTGCGCGCCGACACGCATATCGAGCTGCCGGCGGGGGGCGAAGCGCGGGAGCGCACCTTGCTCATCGTCGACAACGAGGCGTCGCTGGTGTCCGCGATCAAGCGCGCCCTGCGTTCGGAAGGCTATCGCATCGTCGCCGCCGCCAGCGCCGAGGAGGCGCTCGACGTGCTGGCGCGTACGCCTGTGCAGGTGATCCTGTGCGAGCACCGGCTTCCGGGCATGAGCGGTCCGAAGTTCCTGGCGATCGCCACGCGGCTGTATCCCGACACCATGCGCCTGATCCTGAGCGGCTACACCGAGCTCGAATCGGTGCTGGAGGCGGTCAACCGCGGCGAGATCTACCGCTTCCTGACCAAGCCGTGGGACGATGCGCAGCTGCGGCAAAATATCGGGGACGCGTTCCGGCGTTATCAGCCGACGCCGCCCTGAGCGCGGGCAGTGCCCCAAAAAGCCGTGAAGCGGATCGATGCAGTGGCTGTCGCGCGACCTATTTGCTTTTCGGTTTCCAGTCGTATTCCATATAGCGGGCGGCAGCTAACGCGCGCTCGGTTCCCAACTCCCGCTCCACGAGATGGAGGGCGCCATCTATACCTGCGGATAAGCCGGCAGTGGTGATCACCTTTCCAGTATCCACGTAGCGCTCGGCGACAACAGTGGTGGCCGGAAAATTCTTCACGAGCTGAGGCCGCATCACCAATGTAGTTGTGGATGAAATTCCATCCAGCAGACCCGCTTTGCCCAGTATGAATGCGCCGGAGCATACCGACATCACGACTCTGACCTTCTTGCCGCGCTCTTTAATCCAGTTTAATAACTTAGCATTTTTCCAGGCTTCGATTACTCCGCCTCCCGGGACAAGCAAGACATCGACCTCCGGCAAATCCGAAAAATCGTAGTCGGGTGTCACCTTCAAGCCATACACTGATTCGACGGTAGATTTGGATTGCCCAACAGTGAATATCTTAGCTCCACTGGCACCGAAAACTTCAATCGGGCCAGCGTAGTCGATTTCCTCGGCGCCCTCAAATAAAAGAACCGCCACCCGCAAATCGCTTTGAGCCATATCGTGGGCGTGAGCATTCAAGGGCGAAATCAATAGAAATATGCAGATAAACCGATGTAGGCGGTTAAACCGTGCCATGGAGTTCCTCAAAAATGTCTTCTCAGCGATCACCCGAGAGGCAATGACGTGGGGATTGGATTTAGTCGTGCGCAGCATTATTGACAGGATATCATCTTGCTAGAATGAAATGTAAACAAATTCCTGGACGAAGTTTGACCCTCCGGATTCACAGGTGAATAGTAGAGTTCCGATCCAGACCGCGCACGCGCGCTTTTTTTTGCCGAGACACCGAGGTCGATATCCTTTTCGATATCAAAAACCCGAAAAAATTGATTGGTTTGTTTTTTGCTCAGCACCTAAGATGAAATCCGAAAGCTGCACCACCGCGTGTCAGCTCTCTCATAAAACAAAAAACAGACAACACTGGAGACCTATGAACTACCGAGCATCCGGGACTTGCGAGTCCCAGGCGAAGCATCGCCTCGTCCTCAAATCAGGCGTTGCGGTGCTGGCCGCGGCGGGCCTTCTGAGCGCCTTCCCGGTTTTGGCACAAGATACATCGGCGGCTCCATCCCTCACCGCACCCGCCGCCGCTGAAGCCCCGGCCCCCGCCGCCGCAGACACCACTCCCGCTCCAGCGGCCGTCGTCACCGTGACCGGCGTGCGCCGCGCCGCGCAGACCGCGCAGAAGATCAAGCAGGACTCGGATAACGTCATCGATTCGATCGTCGCCGACGACATCGGCAAATTCCCCGACACGAACGTGGCGCAGACCCTGGCCCGCGTCAGCGGCATCCAGGTGCGCCGCGACGCCGGTGAAGCCAATACCGTGCTGATTCGCGGCTTGCCCGGCATCGCGACGCTGATCAACGGTCGTGAGATGTTCACCACCACCGGCCGCTATATCAAGTTGGCCGACATCCCTTCGACCATGTTGCAGCGCGCCGACGTCTACAAGTCGCAGAGCGCCGACCAGGTGGAGGGCGGCATCGCCGGCGTGATCGACGTGCGCACCAACCGTCCGTTCGACTTCAAGGACTTCACCGCAAGCGCGCAGGTCGGCGCCAAGAACAAGGACAAGGCCAAGGCCACCGATCCGGAGTTGTCCGGCATGGTGTCGAACCGCTGGAAAACCGGCATCGGCGAGGTGGGCGCCTTGTTCGGCGTGTCGTCCATCAAGGACCGCTTCCACGAGGAGCGCGCGTTCCAGACCTTCCCGATCGATAAAAGCTTCGCCGCGCCCAACCTGACCGGCCCCGATCTGGTCGGCCTGCAGGATGTGCACGGCCAGCGCAAGCGGCAGGCCGCGAACTTCGCGCTGCAGTGGAAGCCGAGCTCCGATCTGGAAGTCTACGCCGAGGGTCTGCATTCGGTGTACAAGAACACCGACGAAACCGACTTCTTCGTCGGCCTGCCATGGGCCACGTCGCCGGACCAGATCAAGGTCACCAAGATCCCGGGCACCAACCAGACCGACACCATCACGTCGACCAACGCCTTCACCATCCTGTCGACGCAGGGCAGGGAATCGACCAGCACCGCCTCGCAGTATGCGATCGGCGCCAACTGGCGCGTGGCGCCGGGCCTGCGCGCGACCACCGAGCTGGCGACCACGCGCAGCAAATACGACTGGGTCAATCCGATCCTCGACACCAGCCTTAACGTCGACAATGTGTTCGTCAAGACCAACGTCAACGGCGGCGCGTTCGTCCAGTACCAGAGCCCATCGCTGAACGATCCAAGCAAGATCTTCCTGTCGCAGTTCTTCGATCGTTACGGCATGGATCGCGGCAAGTCGACCGATTGGCGCGGCGACGTGACCTACTCGCCGGAGGCGGACGGTTTGTTCAAGGAGTTTAGTGCCGGCCTGCGCGTCAACGACCGCACCGCCCGCTCGATCAAGTCGTTCGAGGGCAGCGTGCCGACGCCGGCCGGCATCGCCATGTCGAGCATTCCGGGTCTGTCGTGCAGTACTACGGAGTTGTCGGAGAATTACGGCACGCCGAAGTGGTCGACGCCTTGCGCTGGCTATCTGATCAATAACATCACGGCGATCCGCGCCGCCGCCACCGGCGAATCGGCGGCCAGGAAGATCGATCCGGCGTCCTTCTTCTCCAACAAGGAGCGGAACTACGCCTTCTACGGCAAAGCGAAGATCGGCTTCGACCTGGGCCAGTTCCCGGTCGATGGCGTGATCGGCGTGCGTGTGACCAAGACCGATTCGGATATTGTCGCGAACAACAGCGTCGGCGACACCGATGTGACCATTGTGCCGACCGCCAAGGAGACGTCGAACACCGAGGTGCTGCCTAGCGCGAACTTCAAGCTGACGTTGCGCAAGGACCTGCTGGCGCGCTTCGCCTACGCCAAGACGATGACACGTCCCGACTTCAACCAACTCAATCCCGCCACCGCGTACATTAAACCGAACGGCACCACCAACGTTGCGACGGCAAGCGGTGGCAATTCGGATTTGAAGCCGTTCACCGCCCAGAATTTCGACACCTCGCTCGAGTGGTACTTCGCGCCGACCGGCTCCATCAGCGGCACGGTGTTCCGTCATAACTTCGACGGTTACATCATGAACAGTGTGGCGGCCGAGACGTTCCAGGGGGTTTCGTACAACACCACCCGTCCATTCAATACGGACAAGGGCCACTTGCAGGGCGTGGAACTGGCGTACCAGCAGTTTTATGATGGTCTGCCAGGCTGGTTGAGCGGCTTTGGTTTGCAGGCGAACGTGACCTACAGCCAGGGCGGCGTGACGGCGTCG
>JBDSKP010000438.1:0-10339 GCA_039916925.1 Duganella sp. | reverse complement strand
CAGGTGCAGGCCGCGCGCGCGCGCGGCGACGTCGATGCCGCGAATGATCTCGGAGAAGAATTCGCCGTACAGGTCCGGCAGCAGCACGCCGATGGTGTTGGTGAAGCTGGTCGTCAGGCTGCGCGCGCCGACGTGCGGCATGTAGCGCATGCGTTTGACCACCGCCAGGATATGCTTGCGGGTGTCGTCGGTGATGCTGGCGTGCCCGTTGAGCGCGCGCGACACCGACGCCACCGACACGCCAGCCTCCTGCGCCACATCCTTGATCGTTATCGCCATGCCCGCCTTCCCTTGGAATGTAACCGGTTACATCGATATCAAAAAAATAAACCGGACACCTTGGCAATGAATGTAACCGGTTACATTTGAATGTAATAAAGTCTACTCGCGTTTTCAGCGCACGCAAAGTATTTTTTTACAACTTTGCGTGGCTACAACGTTAGCAAGAACGACCGAAAGGATTTATAAAGTCTTGACGAATTCGCGGATACCGCTGAGCAGCATCTCGACCGACATCGCCGTCAGGATCAGGCCCATGAGGCGTTCGAACGCCGTCATCACCTGCGGACCGAGCACCTTTTGCAGCCGCTCGGCGCTGAGGAACACCAGCAGCCACACCACCGCCACCGCCGCCAGCGCGGCCACGTGCACCATCACCTCGCCGGTGCTCTCGCTGGAGAACAGCAGCACCGTGGCCAGCGCGGAAGGACCGGCCAGCGCCGGTATCGCCAGCGGCACAATGAACGGCTCTCCGCCGCCGGTGCGGCCCAACACGCCGTCCGGATGCGGGAAGATCATGCGGATCGAAATGAGCAGCAGGATCACGGCGCCACCGATGCGCAGCGCGACCTCGGACAGGTGCAGCGCCGACAGGAAGTGGCGGCCGAAGAACATGAAGATCAACAGCAGCACGAAGGCGATCCCGCACTCCCGCACCACGATGCGCGAACGGCGCGCCGGCGGCACCGGATTGAGCACGCTGGCGAACAGCGGCACGTTACCGAATGGGTCGGTGACGAGAACCAGCAAAATGAAGGTCTGGAAGAAGTCTTGGGTCATGTGTTTTATTGAATAAAAAAGGGAGCCGAAGCTCCCCTTGGTCGAACAGCTTATTTCGCCGATTCGCCTTTTTTGATCCACGCCGCCAACTGGTGCGGACGCAGACCGTCGTAGTCCTCGAACGGCTGGTGGATCCACGGATTGTGCGGCAGTTCCTCCATCTGGTAGTCCGGCTTGAAGGCCGAGCTGCCCTTGGTCCAGATCACGGCCGACTTCACATCGGTGACGCCTTCGAAGTTGTCCTTCAAATGCTTCATCACCTTGATCAGGGTGACGCCGGAATCGGCCAGGTCGTCCACCAGCAGGATCTTGCCGGAGAGCGGACCCTTGGTCATCGTCATGTACTTGGCGATGTCCAGGTCACCGCGCACGGTGCCCGCTTCCTCGCGGTAGCTGCTGGTCGACAGGATCGCCAGCGGCACGTCGAAGATGCGCGAGAAGACGTCGCCCGGACGCACGCCGCCGCGCGCCAGGCACAGGACCATGTCGAACTTCCATCCCGATTCATGGACCTTCAGCGCCAGGCGCTCGATCAGGCGGTGGTACTCGTCCCAGGATACCCACAGGTGTTTTTCGTTCGATTGCGGTTCGCTCATGATGATTCCTTGATTACTCGAACGGATGACGCAGAACGATCGTCTCTTCACGATCCGGACCGGTCGATACCATGTCGACCGGCACGCCGACCAACTCTTCGATACGTTTGATGTAAGCGCGCGCGGTGGCCGGCAGCGCGGCCAGCGATTTCGCGCCGACGGTGCTTTCAGTCCAACCCGGCATCTCTTCGTAGACCGGCACGCAGCGCGCGGCCTCCTCGGCGCCCGACGGGAAGATGTCGACGGCGACGCCGTCGATGGTGTAGCCGGTGCACAGCTTGAGCGTTTCCAGGCCGTCCAGCACATCGAGCTTGGTCAGGCACATGCCGGTGACGCCGTTGATCTGGACCGAGCGGCGCAGCAGCGCGGCGTCGAACCAGCCGCAGCGACGCGCGCGGCCCGTGACGGTGCCGAACTCGTGGCCCACTTGCGCCAGGTGGTGGCCGACGCCGGCGTCGGTTGGCAGCTCCGAAGGGAACGGGCCGGAGCCGACGCGCGTGGTGTAGGCCTTGGTGATGCCCATGATGTAGTGCAGCATGTTCGGGCCGACGCCGGAACCGGCGGCGGCGTTGCCGGCCACGCAGTTCGACGACGTGACGAACGGATAGGTGCCGTGGTCGACGTCCAGCAGCGAGCCTTGCGCGCCTTCGAACAGCAGGTTGGCGCCGGCCTTGTGCGCGGCGTACAGCGCGCTCGAGACGTCGGTCACCATCGGGCGCAGGCGCGGCACGTAGGCCAGCGCGTCGTCCAGGGTTTTCTGGTATTCGATGCGCGGGGCCTTGAGGTAGTGCTCCAGCACGAAGTTGTGGTAGTCGAGGTTCTCGGCCAGCTTTTCGGCGAAGCGCTTCTCGTTGAGCAGGTCGGCGACGCGGATGGCGCGGCGCGCCACCTTGTCTTCGTAGGCCGGGCCGATGCCCTTGCCGGTGGTGCCGATCTTCGCTTCGCCGCGGGCGGCTTCACGGGCCAGGTCCAGCGCGGCGTGGTAAGGCAGGATCACGGGAGCGGCGTCCGACACCTTCAGGCGCGACGCGACTTCGACGCCGACTTTTTCCAGCTTGTCGATTTCGCGCAGCACGTCCGGCACCGACACCACCACACCGTTACCGATGTAGCAGGCCACGCCCGGACGCATGATGCCCGACGGGATCAGCTGCAGCGCGGTCTTGACGCCGCCGATGACCAGCGTGTGGCCGGCGTTGTGGCCGCCCTGGAAGCGGACCACACCTTGTGCATGATCGGTCAACCAGTCGACGATCTTGCCCTTGCCTTCATCGCCCCACTGGGTACCGATGACGACGACGTTCTTTGCGTTTTTCTTTGACATCACACTAACCTAAGTTTTTAAGAATCCAGTTGCTACCACTATCGTCGAGTACCAGAGCGCGGTCGCACTCGAACTCGTCCAGCTCGTTGCTGTGACCCGGCATACTCTGGATCACGACTTCGCCGGACTTGCGCAGCTCGGCGATTTTTTCCTTCAATTCGGGCGCGTTGCCCCATGGCGCGCGGATCGACTGCTTGCGCTCCGCCGTCGGCAACAGGCGCGCCAGTTCGCGCAGGTCGAGCGAGAAGCCGGTGGCGGGACGCGCCCGGCCGAAGGCCTCGCCTACGTGATCGTAACGGCCGCCGCGCGCGACGGCGTTCGGCAGGCCGGGAACATACAGCGCGAACATCGCGCCGCTTTCGTACTGGTAGCCGCGCAGGTCGGCCAGGTCGATCGCCACCTCGGCGCGGCCCAGCGCGGACGCGGCCAGAGCGGCCAGTTCGGCCAGCGCCTTGGCGATGCCCGGCAGGTCGGGCAGCGTTTCGCGCGCCTTCTTCAATACTTCGATGTCGCCGTACAGATTGGGCAGCGCCAGCAGGGCCTCGCGCACCTGCGGCGCGTAGTTGGCGGTGATCGCCTGCAGTCCCGGCACGTCCTTGGAGCGCAGCAGCACGTACAGCGCCGCCTCGTCCCGGGCCGCGTTGGCGTCGCCGTCGAGGATCACGCGCAGCACGCCGGTGTGGGCCAGGTCCAGCCGCACCTCGTCGAAACCGGCCAAAGCCAGCGACGCGAGCGACAACTCGAGGATTTCGGCGTCCGCTTCGAGGCCGGCGTGGCCATAAATTTCGGCGCCGATCTGCAGCGGTTCGCGCGTGGCGTGCAGGCCCGATGGACGGGTGTGCAGCACGCTACCGGCGTAGCACAGGCGCGTGACGGAGTCGCGGTTCAGCAGGTGGGCGTCGATGCGCGCCACTTGCGTGGTCATGTCGGCACGGATGCCGAGCATGCGGCCGGAGATCTGGTCGACCAGCTTGAAGGTGCGCAGGTCGGTATCCTGGCCGGCGCCGGCCAGCAGCGATTCGACGTACTCGAGCAGCGGCGGCATGACCAGTTCATATCCGTACAGACGGAAATTATCCAGCATCAGACGACGCAACTCTTCGATCTTGCGGGCTTCCGACGGCAAAACGTCGGCGATGTTCTCGGGCAAAAGCCAATTCGGCATGGGAAACTGGATAACAGAGTAATTAAAAGATGAACAATGCGGCGCAAGCGCCCACGGTCATAAAGCGGCAAGCCGAACCTGATATTTTACGCGAAAATGCGTGGGGGGAGGGAAAAATTGGCGGGAGTGGGCGGCTTTAACCCGCACTGCCCGGCGGGGTCGTACCCCGTACGGGGTACGACCCCTAAGCTGGGACGCGGGCGTCTCGCTTAGGTTGCCGGGTTTCACTTCTTGGCCGGAGCCGGCGCCGACGGCGCGCCACCGGCGCCAGAGCTCTTGAAGTACTTGAAGTAGTCCGAACTCGAATCCATCACCAGCACGTCGCCATGGTTCTTGAACGTGGCGCGATAGGCTTCCAGGCTGCGATAGAACTTGTAGAACTCCGGATTGCGGCCGAACGCTTCGGCGTAGATCGCCGAGGCCTTGGCGTCGCCCTCGCCGCGCATCGTTTCCGCTTCGCGATAGGCTTCGGCCAGGATCACGGCGCGCTGACGGTCGGCGTCGGCGCGGATCTTCTCCGATTCGGCCGAACCGGTCGAACGCAGTTCGTTGGCCACGCGCAGACGCTCGGCCTTCATGCGGTCGTACACCGAGTTGTTGATCTGCTCGACGTATTCGACGCGTTTGAGGCGCACGTCGATGATCTCGACGCCGATCTGCGCCGCTTCCTGAACCACCTTGGTGCGGATCGCCTCCATCACCTTGCCGCGCTTGCCGGAGATGACCTCGCTCACGGTGTGCTTGGTGATTTCCTCGTTCAGCGCCGCCTTGACGATGACCGACATGCGGTCGCGCGCGCGCGTCTCGTCGCCGCCGAAGGTGACGTAATACAGCTTGGCCTGGCCTTCGTTGCGGCCGATGCGCCACTTGACGAAGCTGTCGACCAAAATGTTCATCTTCTCGGCGGTGATGAAGCGCTCGGCGTCGGCCGACTCGATGGTCAGGATGCGGTTATCCAGATACAGCACGTTCTGGAACGGCGGCGGCAGTTTGAAGTGCAGCCCCGGCTCGCGTATCACTTCCTTGATCTGGCCCAGCGCGAAGACGATCGCGTACTTGCGCTGGTCGACCACGAACACCATCGACGACAGCACCAGCAGCACGACGAAAACAGCAATGAGGGAACTAGCTATGCGATTCATTAACGACCCTCCCGGTCACGTCCGGAATCCCGCGAGCGCGAATCGCGCTGGCGGTTTACTTCAACCGACGGCATGACCTCCGACGGCAGCGTCGCCACCGGCGGTGGGGCCGCCTGCGCCGCTGCCTTGGCGGCCGCGCTCGAGGCGTCGGTGGCCGCCGCCTGGGCGATCAGCTTGTCGAGCGGCAGATACAGCAGATTGCTGCCGCTCTTGGCGTCGACCATCACCTTGCTGGCGCTCGAATAAATCTGCTGCATCGTTTCCAGATACATGCGGTCGCGCGTGACGCCGGGCGCCTTCTGGTACTCGGTCAACACCTGCTTGAAGCGGGCCGCGTTACCGGTGGCGTTCTCGGTGACCATCGAACGATAGGCTTCGGCCTCCTGCAACAGGCGCGAAGCGTAGCCGCGCGCTTTCGGAATGACGTCGTTGGCGTAGGCCTGGCCTTCGTTCTTCTGGCGCTCCAGATCCTGGCCGGCCTTGACGGCGTCGTCGAAAGCGACCTGCACCTGCTCCGGCGGCTGCACCGCCTGCAGCGTCACGTTCGAAATCAGCACGCCCGAGGCGTAGCGGTCGAGGATCAACTGCATCAGTTGCTGGGTTTCATAGGCGACCTTGTCGCGGCCCTCGTACAGCACGAAGTCCATCTTGTTCTTGCCGACGATTTCGCGGATCGAGGTCTCGGCCACCTGGCGCACGGTGTCCTCCTCGTCGCGGTTGTTCATCAGCCAGGCCACCGGATCCTTCAGCTTGAACTGCACGGCGAACTGCATGTCGATGATGTTCTCGTCGTCGGTCAGCATCAGCGATTCGCGCGCCTGCTTGTTCTTGACGTTGCCACGGTAGCCGATTTCGACCATCCGCATCTGCGATACCTTGACCGTCTCGTCGCTCTGGAACGGATACGGCCAGCGCCAGTTGAAACCGGAGCCGGTGGTGTGGCTCACTTTACCAAAGGTGTAGACGATGCCGGTCTGGCCTTCCTGGACGATGAACGAGCCGCTGGCGAGCCAGATCAGCACCGCCACCGCGCCGACGGCGACGCCGGTGGCGCGCATGCCGGCCATGTCGGGACGCGGCCCGCCCGGGGGCGCGCCGTTGCCGGGACCCTCGGGGCGGTTCTTCTGGCCGAAGAAGCTGTTCAGGCGCTGATTGAAATCGCGCCACAACTGCTCCATGTCCGGAGGTCCTTCGCCAGGCTTTTTGCCTTCGTTCGCTTGCGGCTCGCCGTCCTTCTTGTCCGAACCCCAGCGGGGATCGTTCAGCGACGGCTTGAGGCCGAGACGTTTCATAATTGAGGAGACACGCATCAGTGTGATCCAACGTGATTAGGGGTGGGACTACTATCTGCTTCAGAGTCGGATGTGGAGTCGGCGTCGGCCGGCTCCGCGTCATCGTCTTGATCGGCGTCGTCGATTTCTTCCGCTTCGTCTACCGGGTAGGCTTCATTCAGCCTGGCGCCCGGCGCCGCCTTGGCCCATTCAACGATGGCGTCGCGCATAAGATCGAGTCCTTGGCCGGTGCGGGCGCTGAGGAAAACGCGGGAAATTTTAGCATATTCATCCCTTTCCACGGACGGCTCCAGCTCCGCCGCGTCGATCTTGTTCCACACCAGAATCTGCGGAATATGATCGGCGCCGATCTCCTTGAGCACCAGGTTGACCTGCTCGATCTGCTCCATGCGCACCGGCGACGAGGCGTCGACGACGTGCAGCAGCAAATCGGCGTGGATGGTCTCCTCCAGCGTGGCGCGGAACGCCGCCACCAGCTGGTGCGGCAGCTCGCGCACGAAGCCGACCGTGTCCGAGATCACCACGTTGCCCACCTCCTGGCCCATGTAGACGCGGCGCGAGGTCGTGTCCAGGGTGGCGAACAACTGGTCGGCGACGTAGACGCCGGCCTTGGTGAGCGCGTTGAACAGGGTCGATTTGCCGGCGTTGGTATAGCCGACCAGCGACACCGAGAACGTCTGGCTGCGCCCACGCGAACGGCGCTGCGTCTCGTGCTGCTTGCGCAGCTTGCCCAGGCGCGCGCGCAGCGCCTTGACCCGCTCGCCGATCAAACGGCGGTCGGTTTCAAGCTGCGTCTCGCCCGGACCGCGCAAGCCGATACCGCCCTTTTGCCGTTCCAGGTGGGTCCAGCCGCGGATCAGGCGCGTGGCCAGATGCTGCAGCTGCGCCAGTTCCACCTGCAGCTTGCCCTCGTGGGAGGCGGCGCGCTGGGCGAAAATGTCGAGGATCAGGCTGGTGCGGTCGAGCACCCGGATGTTGAGGCGCTTTTCCAGGTTGCGTTGCTGGGCCGGCGACAGCGCGTGGTTGAAGATGACGATCTCGATCGCATGGTCGAACACGGCCAGACCGATCTCGTCGGCCTTGCCGCTGCCGACGAAATACGCCGCGTCCGGGGATGAACGCTTCGCCGTGATCGTCGTGACAGGCTCCGCGCCTGCTGAACGTGCCAGCAGTTGCAGTTCCTCGACGCTGGCGGCAAAGTCGCCCTGACCGAAATCGATACCGACTAGAGCTGCGCGCATAAGACGGTCAGGCAAGTTGGGAAGAAGCCGAGATGCAAGCGCTTATTCCGCTTCGGATTCAATGTTGAGGTTGACGGCGCGTGCCGGCACTACCGTGGAGATGGCGTGTTTGTAGACCATCTGGGTCACGGTGTTGCGCAGCAGTACGACGTACTGGTCGAACGATTCGATATGTCCCTGCAGCTTGATGCCGTTGACCAGATAGATCGACACGGGTACATGCTCTTTGCGCAAGGCGTTCAGGAATGGGTCTTGTAACAGTTGCCCTTTGTTGCTCATAACAGCTCCATTTTATGTTGTTGTGTTGGAATTGGAGGCGAAACGCTTAATTTCAAGTACGTGGCCCAGCGAAAGTCAAATGATTTCCGCTGAAACACCGCTCGCCACGCCGGGAATGGTGCTTCTAAGCCACTGTAACCTGTTTTGACAATTTTTGCAGGGGAGTCCCGTACAAAAGGGCCAAAATTCTCTTATTTTTTTCTTATTCAAACCCGCACCGCCGGGCGGGGTCGGACCTGCGGGGATCCGGCCCCAGGGTCGCGGTGCGGGTTGGAAGTTACTTCGCCGGTGTCTTGGAGAACGGGTTTTTACCGGTGCGCAGCTCGATGCGCAAAGGCGTGCCCACCAGCTGGAACGTGTCGCGGAAATGTTTTTCCAGATACCGCTTGTACGGCTCGCCGACGGCGTCCAATGCGTTGCCGTGGATAACGATCACCGGTGGATTCATGCCGCCCTGGTGCGCGTAGCGCAGCTTCGGACGGATCGACCCCTTGCGGCGCGGCTCCTGCTTTTCCACCGCCTCGATCAGGGCGCGGGTCAGCTTCGGCGTCGACAGGTTGGCCGTGGCGGCGGCGTAGGCCGCGTCGACCGATTTCATCAACGGGCCGATGCCCTGCGATTTCAAGGCCGAGATGAAGTGCATCTTGGCGAACGACAGGAAGTCGAGCTTGCGGTCGATGTCGATCTTGATCTCGTCGCGCTCGTCGGTGCGCAGGCCGTCCCACTTGTTGACGGCGATCACCAGCGCGCGGCCCGTCTCCAGCACGAAGCCGGCGATGTGGGCGTCCTGCTCGGAGATGTCCTGCTGGGCGTCGAGCATCAGCACGACCACGTTGGCCTCGGAGATCGACTGCAGCGTTTTAACGACCGAGAACTTCTCGATCGCCTCGAACACCTTGCCGCGGCGGCGGATGCCGGCCGTGTCGATCAGCGTGTACTGCTTGCCTTCGCGCTCGAACGGAATCTCGATCGAGTCGCGCGTGGTGCCCGGCATGTCGAAAGCGATGACGCGCTCCTCGCCCACCAGGGTGTTGATCAGGGTCGACTTGCCGACGTTCGGACGGCCCACCAGCGCGATCTTGACGCCGTGGTCGGCCTTGTCGAGTTCCTCGGGATCGTCCGGGCGCTGGGCGAAGGCCAGGTTCAGCGCCTCCTCCACCAGGTCGGCGACGCCGTCGCCGTGCGCCGACGAGATCGAGTACGGCTCGCCCAGTCCCAGCTCGTAAAAGTCGGCGACGACGGCGGTGTAGCGCATGCCCTCGGACTTGTTCACGACCAGCATGACCGGACGGCCGCTTTTACGCAGGAAGTCGGTGATGGTTTTGTCATGCGGCGTCAGGCCCTGGCGGCCATCGACCAGGAAGACGACGATGTCGGCTTCGGCCACGGCCTGCTTGGTCTGCTTGGCCATCTGGTGCATGATGCCTTCCTTGGCGACCGGCTCGAAGCCGCCCGTGTCGATGACGAGGAAGGGACGTTCGCCGACACGGCCCTCGCCATAGTGACGATCGCGCGTCAACCCAGGCAAGTCCGCCACCAGCGCATCGCGCGAGCGGGTCAGACGATTAAACAAGGTCGATTTCCCTACATTGGGTCGACCCACTAGTGCGATTACCGGCTTCATTGTATTACTCGACCGCGAGAGCGGTCACTGTCCCTGATTGGGTTTGAAAAATCAAATTCGAGCCGGCGATGACGGGGTCCGATTGGATCGGGCTTCCGTCGGTCGCGGCACGACCTATGTACGAACCATCTTCCCGCGACAGGAAGTGGACGTAACCCTGGTAGTCGCCGACGGCCACAGCGCGGCCGAACGACACGGGGGTCGACAGGCGGCGATACGACATCTTGTCGTTCTTCCAGGCGTTGCTGCCGCTTTCGCGGCTATAGGCTGCAACTTCGCCTTTGTCGTCGGAGACGAACACAAAACGCTGGTCCACCGCCACGCCCACGTCGGACGATGTCGGCTTGCTCCAGTGCGGGGCGCCGGTGGTGGCGTCGAAACAGGCCACGCGGCCCTGGTACGACACGGCGCAGACATCCTTGTCGAAGATCACCGGCGTGCCGGCGATGTCGGTCACCCGTTCCAGCTCGGTGGCGCCGCGCGGCTCGCCGACCACCAGTTCGAAGCGCTGCAGGCCGCCGGCCAGCGCCAGCACCAGCAGCTTGCCGCCCGGCTGGGCGACGTACACATTGGGACCGTTGATCACCATGCCCGGCGCGTTGCGCAGGGTCAGGGCC
>JBDSKP010000437.1:0-2728 GCA_039916925.1 Duganella sp. | reverse complement strand
AGGGCTCGCTGCAACTGAACAACAACGACATCACCTTGATGAACGACCTGCCGCCGGTGCAGGCGTCGCAGGGCAAGATCGAATTCAACGAGCGCGGCGTCAACCTGAACCAGCTGTCCGGCATCTTCCTCGACGGACCGGTCTCGATCACCGGCGGCACCCAGCGCGACAACGCCATCGTCATCAAGCTGGGCGGCATGCTGACGGCCGACGGTTTCCGCAAGACCTATACGATGCCGGCGATGCAGCGGCTCGGCAGCCATTTTTCCGGCGCCACGCGCTACAACGGCACCGTCACCGTGCGCGACCACCAGCTGACGGTGGCGGTCGATTCGACGCTGGCCGGGCTGGCGCTGGACCTGCCGGCGCCGGTGGCCAAGACGGCGCCGGAGACGATGCCGCTGCGTTTCCTGCTGACCAGCGGGCTGACGCCGGACGCCGGCAACGCGCTGCATGACGAGATCCGCATCGCCCTCGGCGGCGGCGTCGCGGCGCGCTACCAGCGCCAGAAAATCGGCAAGACGCCATGGAAGCTGGTGCGCGGCGGCATCGGCGTCAACACGCCGGCGCCGGAGCCGGACGGCGGCATGGCGGTCAATATCAGCCTGCCGGCGCTGAACGTCGACGCGTGGCTGGACTTCGGCAACGCCGTGGCCGGCCAGCAGGGCGCGGCCGCGTTGGGCGCCGACGGCGGCGCTGCGGCCGACGCCGCCGACTTCGCCCAGTACGTGATGCCGGACACCATCGCCGCCCGCAGCAGCGAGCTGATCATCGGCGGCCGCAAGCTGGAGAACGTCGTCGTCGGCGTCAGCCGCCAGAAGACGGTGTGGCAGGCCAGCATCGATTCGACCCAGGCCAACGGTTATCTGACGTGGAGCGAACCGTCCACCGGCCACGGCTTGGGCAAGGTGACGGCGCGCCTGTCGTCGCTGGTGATCCCGGCGTCGGCGTCCAGCGAGGTGCAGGATTTGCTGTTGGACGGCAAGAGCGCGGCGGCGTCGATCCCGGCGCTCGACGTCGTGATCGAGCGTTTCGAACTGTTCAACAAGCCGCTGGGACGGCTGGAGCTGCAAGCGAGCAACGTCCAGCTGCCGAGCGAAAAGACGCGCGAATGGCGCATCAACAAGCTGGCGCTGGCCAACGCCGACGGCGAGCTGACCGGCACCGGCAAATGGGTCACCCGCGAGGGCGCGCACAACACCAGCCTGAATTTCAAGCTCGACATCGCCGACGCCGGCAAGCTGCTGGACCGCTTCGGCTTCGCCGGCACCGTCAGGGGCGGCAAGGGCACGCTCGACGGCGACATCGCCTGGAAGGGCCTGCCGTATTCGCTGGACCTGCCCAGCCTGGAGGGCAAGATCGCGATGAACGTCGAAAAAGGCCAGTTCCTCAAGCAGGACCCGGGCGCGGCCAAGCTGCTGGGTGTGCTGAGCCTGCAAGCCTTGCCGCGCCTGCTCAAACTCGATTTCCACGACGTCTTCTCGGAGGGCCTGGCGTTCGACGGCATCACCGCCAACGCCACCGTCCACCAGGGCATCGCCAAGACCGACAACTTGAAAATGCACGGCGTGGCCGCTACAGTGTTGATGGACGGCACCGCCGATATCGCCAACGAGACGGCCAACCTGCACGTGGTCGTGATACCGGAGGTGAACCTGGGCACGGCGCCGCTGGTCTACGCGCTGGCCGTCAACCCGGTCATCGGTCTGGGCAGCTTCCTGGCGCAACTGTTCCTCAGCGCGCCGGTGATGCGGGCGCTGACCTATCATATGCAAGTCACCGGGCCGTGGAAGGCGCCGGTCGTCACCAAGCTCGACGGGGCCAAGGCGGAACCGCCGCCAGCCGCGCACTAGTCGTTATTTTTGAACGGAACAGCCATGACCAAAGTCGCCGCAGTACAAATGATTTCCTCGCCGTCCGTGACGGAGAACATCGCCACCGCGCGCCGGTTGGTGACGCAGGCCGCCGACCAGGGCGCCACCCTGGTGCTGCTGCCCGAGTACTGGGCCATCATGGGCCTGAACGACAGCGACAAGGTGGCCGTGGCCGAGCCGCTGGGGAGCGGACCGATCCAGGACTTCATGTCGTCGCTGGCGCGTGAGCTGGAAATCTGGCTGATCGGCGGCACCTTGCCGCTGGCCTCCGACGATCCGGCAAAGGTCGTCAACACCACGCTGGTCTACAACGCCCAGGGCGAGCATGTCGGGCGCTACGACAAGATCCACCTGTTCGGCTTCACCAAGGGCACGGAGTCGTACAACGAATCGAAAACCATCGTGCCGGGCAAGAACGTCGGCGTCGTCGACGCGCCGTTCGGCAAGGTCGGCATGTCGGTCTGCTACGACCTGCGCTTCCCCGAGCTGTACCGCGCGATGGGTCCGGTGGCGCTGATCGTCGTGCCGGCCGCGTTCACCTACACCACCGGCCAGGCGCACTGGGAAATCCTGCTGCGCGCGCGCGCCATCGAAAACCAGTGCTACGTGCTGGCGGCGGCGCAGGGCGGCACCCATCCGAACGGCCGCCGCACCTGGGGCCACAGCATGCTGGTCGACCCGTGGGGCGCCGTCAAGGATGTGCTGGCCGAGGGCGAGGGCGTGGTGCAGGGCGAGATCGACCCGCTGTTCATCGAGGGCGTGCGCCAGAGCCTGCCTGCGCTCAAGCACCGCACGATGTGATATCCAATACCATTCCCGAACCGGAGCACCATCATGAAGCCTTTTGAACCGAA
>JBDSKP010000436.1:0-2430 GCA_039916925.1 Duganella sp. | reverse complement strand
GAAGACCATCGTGCTGGCAGCGTTGAAGGCCATGTGGCTCGGCAGCTTGGCCAGCGGAATGCGCTTGGCCAGCGTCATGTTGGCACCGTCGTAACGGTACAGGTCGACGCGGTCCAGCCGCAGCGAGGCCGACACGAACCACTTCTGGTCCGGCGAAAAGCCGATCTGGTACGGGTCGAGGATGTCCTTGACGGTGCGCTGGATCTGGCCGCTGACCGGGTCGAGGAAAATCAATTCATTGCCGACCGAGCTGGCGACGATCAGCGATTTGTTGTCCGGCGTTGCCATCAGGTGATGCGGTTCCTTCCCGACCGGGAAGGTGGACAGCTCTTTGAACGTGCTCTGGTCCAGCAACTGCACGGTGGCATCACGCGAGTTGAGCACAACCACAACATTGGCCTGGGCGCTGCCGATGGCAGTCGCGGCGCAGACACAGGAGAAAACCAGACGGCGGACACTGCGGAGCATGAAGAAATCGCTTGAAAGGACTAAACGTTTATTTTACGTGCAAACGGGGCCGTCACAAGATAAAAGCGGACAATTATTCCTATCCGTGCCCACGCGCGGCGGCCGCACCACAGCGTGCTGCTACAATTGTCGGCTGTCTTTAACGTCTAGAGAAGGAAACACCATGACCACCATCACCACCGAATCCGGCCTGCAATACATCGAACTGACCGTCGGCGAAGGCGCCGAGGCCAAGGCCGGCCAGAACGTCACCGTCCACTACACCGGCTGGCTGCGCAACGACGACGGCACCAAGGGCGCCAAATTCGACTCGAGCAAGGACCGCAACGACCCGTTCGAATTCGCGCTGGGCGCCGGCATGGTCATCCGCGGCTGGGACGAAGGCGTGCAAGGCATGAAGATCGGCGGCGCGCGCCAGTTGATCATTCCGTCGGAGCTGGGCTACGGCTCGCGCGGCGCCGGCGGCGTGATTCCGCCGAACGCCACGCTGATCTTCGACGTGGAACTGCTGGGCGTTTGATTCTTGCTAAACCCGCACGGCCAAGCGGGGTCGTACCCAAAAGGGGTACGACCCCTATGTGGTAAAACATGCGTATCGCTAAAAGGATGTCTGGTTTAACTACCGCTGCCAATTGCGCCGCAACGCCTCGAGCTCCGCGCGCGTGTCGAGCATGCCGCCGACGATGCGCTGATCGATCACCTCCAGCACCGCCGTCGGCATCTCCGTGCCAGCCATCCGGTACGCGCCCATCTGCGAAGACGGCCGCACATTCCGCACCATCACCGGTATCCGCCACTCCGCGCTGGCGCGGCACGCCACGCCCACCAGATCCTGGCTCAGCCCCACCACGGTGAAAGTGCGGCAATAGCCGCCCTCGTTCGACAGGAAACTGAGTCCGACCCGCACATCGCCCTCGGACGGCGCGGCGCCGCCCATTTGCTGGGTCAACACGGTGTCGAGCTTGCCCTGCGCGACCAGCATGCCGTTGCGGCTGATGACCGTGGTCGGCAGCTTGTCCGGATCGGTCAGCCAGGCCGGCTGCCACGCCGCCAGGCCGAACTTGCCGACCGCCAGCCCCAGCACCAGCACCGCCGTCAGCGCCCCCCACTCGCGCCAGCCCAGATGGCGCCGGACCGCCTTGCGCGCGGCCTGCTGCGTGGCCACGCGCTGCGCGCGCACCGCCGCCAGCTGCACCACCTTGGCCTGGTGCGAGCGCATCGTCGTGTTCGACGGCGCCTGGTCCGCGAACATGTCGTCGCGCGCGGCGCGCAGCCGCGCCACGCGGCGGGCGATGCTGCTGTCGCGCCGCATCGCGTCCTCGACGGCGCGACGGGTCGCGTCGTCCAGTTCGCCGACGGCGTAGGCAATCAGTGTCTCGTCTGAAAAGCGCATGTTCACGTCCTTAGTCGCTCCATCATAAACCTTTTTTTCGCCCGGTGACGATCCGTCAGGACCGCGTAAGCCCTTTAAATACAAGGGTTTTATTGCGCCGCGGCGTGGCGCGGCAACTACTGTAAGGCCTACTTCCTACAGAAACCATTACATTTGACAATATTTATGCTAATCTGCGCGCTCTAATAACCAAGGAGGTAGTAATGAAAAAAGGCGAATTGATTGCAGAATTTGCGAAACGCACGGAGATGTCTGCTGCTGCCGCCAACGGTGCAGTGAACACTTTGATCGCCATCGTGACTGAGCGTCTGAAAAAGGGCGACACCGTCGGCATCACCGGCTTCGGCACGTTCTCCGTCGCTAAGCGCGCTGCACGCAAAGGCCGCAATCCAGCGACTGGCGAAGCGATCAAGATCGCTGCGTCGAAAACCCCGAAATTCTCGGCTGGCGCGACGCTGAAAGCGGCTGTCAACCCGAACAAGAAGAAGTAATTCGCGGAGTAAGCGCGGCGGTGCCCGTGCCCGGGAGGGCATCAGAAGGGCAACGGAAGCGGCGGCCCATGGCCAGGT
>JBDSKP010000435.1:0-4446 GCA_039916925.1 Duganella sp. | reverse complement strand
ACAAGGTAACCGTGCAGAAGGTCGCCTTCAAGGACCAGTACCAGATGAAGGTCGGCGGCAACCTGTTCATTCCCCGCACGCTGAACCGGCATGCGAAAAACGCCGCCATCATCGTCGGGCATCCGATGGGCGCGGTCAAGGAGCAGAGCGCGAACCTGTACGCGACGAAAATGGCGGAGCAGGGCTTCGTGACGTTGTCGATCGATCTGCCGTTCTGGGGCGAGAGCGAAGGCAAACCGCGCAACATGGTGGCGCCGGAGATGTACGCCGAGGCGTTCAGCGCCGCCGTCGATTTCCTCGGCACCCAGCCTTTCATCGACGGCAACCGGATCGGCGTGATCGGCGTGTGCGGCAGCGGCAGTTTCGTCGTCAGCGCGGCCAAGATCGACCCGCGCATGAAGGCCATCGCCACCGTCAGCATGTACGACATGGGCGCGGTCAGCCGCAACGGCCTGCGGCATGGCCAGACGCTCGACCAGCGCAAACAAATCATCGCCGACGCGGCCCAGCAACGCTATGTCGAGTTCAAAGGCGGGGAGACGCAATACACCGGCGGCACGACCCATGTGCTCAACAGCGAGACGCCGCCCATCCAGCGCGAGTTTTATGATTTCTACCGCACCCCGCGCGGAGAGTTCACGCCGAAAGGATCGTCGCCGAAGCTGACCACGCATCCGACCTTGACCAGCAACGTCAAGTTCATGAACTTCTATCCGTTCAACGACATCGAGACGATCTCTCCGCGCCCGATGCTGTTCATCGCGGGCGAGATCGCGCACTCGCGCGAATTCAGCGAGGACGCATACCGCCTGGCGGCCGAGCCGAAGGAGCTGGTTGTCATTCCTGGCGCGGGCCACGTCGACCTGTACGACCGGACCAAGCTCATTCCCTTCAATAAGTTGGCGAACTTCTTCACGTTGCACTTGAAATGAATGAGCCGTCGGCGGCGCTGGCATGGCCGATTACGGCGTTCCGCCTAATCCGCCCTACGTGTCTCCGTGTCTCCGTGTCCCGGTGCCTAGCCTTGGTAGCGCAGCGCGTCGATGACCAGCGTGAAGGCGCGGGAAGGATGGCGTCTGGACAGGTAGTAGGCGTGCAAACCGGGGAACGGCGGACACCATTCCGGCATGACGCTGAGCAGCCGCCCATCCTTGACGTACGCCTCGGCGAGTTCCGCCGTCAGAAACGCCAGGCCGACGCCGCTCAGGGCCGCGTTCAGCATCTGATAGGCGCTGTTGAAGGTCGCCTGGCCGCTGACCTTCACTTCGATCGGACGGTCGCCGTCGCACAGCTCCCACGCGTACAAGCCGCCGTTGGAGGACAGGCGCAGGGTGATGCAGTTGTGCTGCTGCAGTTCCTGCGGCGTGGTCGGTATCGCGCGGCCCTTGAAGTAGTCGGGCGACCCGACGATCGCCATCGGCGCGTCGGCGGTCAGGCGCACGGCGATCATGTCCTGCTCGACCTGGTCACCCCAGCGCACGCCGATGTCGTAGCGTTCGGCCACGATGTCGTGCCGGCGGTAGTCGGAGTTGATCTCGATGCGCAGGTCCGGGTATTGCGGCAGCAGGTGGGCCACGCGCGGCCACAGCACGCTGTCGATCACGTGGTCGATGGCGGTGATGCGGATCAGGCCCGCCGGGCTGCCACCGAGGTCGCTGATGGCGGCGATCTCCGCCTCGATTTCGGCGAAGCGCGGCGCCACCGTCTCCATCAGCCGCTCGCCGGCCTCGGTCGGCGCGACGCTGCGGGTGGTGCGGGCCAGCAGCTGCACGCCCATGCGCGCTTCGAGCCCGCGCACGATGTGGCTCAGCCCCGACTGCGACATGCCCAGTTTGGCCGCCGCGCGCGTGAAGCTGCGCTCGCGCGCCACCGCGAGGAACACGAGGATGTCGTTGATGTTTTCGCGCGCCATGGGATCGCTTCCGGGTGGGTTGACTTTGCATTCTAGCAGTTGCGCCGCGCCGATCCTACGACGCCGATTGATGATTTTGCTGCATAAACCCTAGCGAATTTGGATGTCGTGCGCACCCTCCCATGCCGCTACCATGCCTGATTGGACGGGCTCCGCCACAATTTTTGAAGACGAAGAGAAAATGGAAATAGCCAGCAACGCGGTACTGAAACAGTCCTTCACCGGTGGGCCGGCCTGGAACGCGGTCGGCTCGATGGCCATGTGCGTGGCGATGTTGATCGCCTCCGAGTTCATGCCGGTCAGCCTGCTCACGCCGATCGCCAGCGACCTGGGCGCGACGCAGGGCATGGCCGGCCAGGCGATCTCGATCTCCGGCCTGTTCGCCGTGGTCACCAGCCTGCTGATTCCAGCCATCGCCAGCCACTTCGACCGCCGCCACGTGCTCATCGCGCTGACCGGCGTGATGCTCGCCTCGCTGGTGCTGATCGCGTGCGCGCCGAATTTCGCCGTGCTCATGGTGGCGCGTTCGCTGTTGGGCGTCACCGTCGGCGGGTTCTGGGCCCTGGCCACGGCGACGGTGATGCGCCTGGTTCCGGCCGAGTCTATTCCCAAGGCACTCGGCCTGATGTATACGGGCAACGCCGTGGCGGCGGCGTTCGCGGCGCCCATCGGCAGCTACTTCGGCGCCGTCATCGGCTGGCGCGGCACGTTCTGGGCGCTGACGCCGTTCGTCGTCGCCAATCTGGTGTGGCAGTGGGTCAGCCTGCCGTCGATGCCGCCGCAAGCCGCCAATCCCGTCGGCAAAGTCCTCGGCCTGCTCAAGCGTCCCAATGTGGCGTTCGGCATGGCCGGCGTGATGCTGTCGTTCGGCGGCGCGTTCGCCACGTTCACCTACCTGCGGCCTTTCCTCGAGACGTACACGGGGGTGACGGTGCCGCAGCTGTCGATGCTGTTGCTCGGCCTGGGCGCGGCTGGCTTCCTCGGCACCTACGCCGCGACGGTGATGTTGGGTAGCCATCTGTACGGATTGCTGCGCTGGCTGCCGCTGGCGTTGGGCGCCGTCACCTTGGCGTTGCTGGCCGTCGGCCATGTGTTCTGGGCGGCGGCCGTCGCGCTGATCGCCTGGGGCGCGCTAAACGCGGCGATCCCGGTCGCGTGGTCGACTTGGCTGAGCCGGGGCATCGCCGACGAGCCGGAAAGCGGCGGCGGCCTGCTGGTGGCGGCGATCCAGCTGGCCATCATGCTCGGCGCGGCGCTGGGTGGCTTGCTGCTGGACCACCTGTCGATCACGGCCACGCTGATCGGCGGCGCGGCCATGCTGGCCATTTCTTCCATCATCGTCGGTGACGGCGGCCGGCTTAAACCGCGAGGGGGCCGCTGATGCGCAGACAAAAATTACTTCATTCATCCCTGATCACCATCGATACCGGCGTGGCCGTGCTCAAGCGCGACGGCAAGCTGAAAGTAAGAATCGAACGGGCCGACTAGCCGCAGGCCGCTTGCCCTCTTTTTCACCTGAACAAAGATAGATCGGAACCATATGGACCATCCCAGCGAGATCAAGATCACCCGGCGCGAGCTGCTCATCGCCGGCGCCGTGTCGGCCACCGCGGCGGCCGTGCCACTGGCGCACGCCGGGGAGCGCGCGGCCACCGATTTCAGCAACGCCCCCTTCATCACCAAGGTATCGTTGCGCGTCAACGATCGGCCGCACACGCTGCACCTGGACACGCGCACCACCTTGCTGGACGCTTTGCGCGAACACTTGCGCCTGACCGGCACCAAGAAGGGCTGCGACCACGGTCAGTGCGGCGCCTGCACGGTGATGGTCGACGGTGTCCGCATCAATTCCTGCCTGACGCTGGCGGTGATGCACGAGGGCGCGCGGGTCACCACCATCGAGGGCGTCGGCGACAAGGACCAGCTGCACCCGATGCAGGCGGCCTTCATCAAGCACGATGGCTACCAGTGCGGCTACTGCACGCCGGGACAAATCTGTTCCGCCATCGCCGTGCTCGACGAAATCAAGCGGGGCATCCCGAGCCACGTCAGCCCGTCGCTGACCGTGAGCCCGCTGCTGAGCGCCGACGAGATCCGCGAACGCATGAGCGGCAACATCTGCCGCTGCGGCGCGTACGCCAACATCCTCGACGCCATCGTCGAAGTCGGAGGTGCGGCATGAGGGTCTTCACCTATCAGCGCGCCGAAACGCCGGTGGAGGCGGCCGTCGCCGCGGCCACCGTGCCGGGCGCCCGCTTCATCGCCGGCGGCACCAACCTGCTGGATCTGATGAAGCTCGAGATCGAAACGCCGGCGCATCTGGTCGACATCAACGGCCTTGGCCTCGACAAGATCGAACCGACGGCCGATGGCGGCCTGCGCATCGGCGCGCTGGTGCGCAACACCGCGCTGGCGGCCGATGCGACCGTGCGGCGCGACTACGGCGTGCTGTCGCGCGCCTTATTGGCCGGCGCGTCGGCGCAGTTGCGCAACAAGGCCACCACGGCTGGCAACCTGCTGCAGCGCACCCGCTG
>JBDSKP010000434.1:0-9803 GCA_039916925.1 Duganella sp. | reverse complement strand
AGGTCACGGGCAAGCGCGGCGGCGGCACGCCGGTCGCCGCGCCGACGGTGACGCTCACCAAGAGCGCCTTCGATCCGCAATAACCCGGCACCACCCTACGTCAAGCGTCCATCGGAATCACGCATGGCGGATTAGCGTAGCGTAATCCGCCATGCGTGCGTCTCGACGGCTCATCGAGTGGCGGATTACGGCGTTCCGCCTAATCCGCCCTACGCGCCCCCGGAATGCAGAGCAAGCGCTCGGTTTCAAGGGAAAAATTAGTGCTTGCCCTCTAGTAACTCGGCGCGGTGAAGTTTACGAATGTAGTATGCTGCTGGCCTTCCAGCACCAATTCCGGCCTCTTGGCCCGGCTTGCTGCAGGATCAGAAAAAACCTGGCGCAACGTCGCCGACTACAATGAGAGACTCCACCATGCAACGCAAACACCTTCCACTGATTATCGCCGTCGCCCTGAGCCTGATGGCCACCGGCGCCAACGCTTCCGGCTACCGCTTCGGCTCGCAGAGCGTCTCGGCCCAGGGCACCGCCGACGCCAGCGGCGCCGAGGCCAACGACGCCTCGACCATTTTCTACAATCCGGCCGGCATGTCGCGCCTGGAAGGCACGCAGATCAGCGCCGGCGCCACCGTCGTGGTGCCGCATTCGACCTACAACGACACCGGCTCGACCCGCTTCACCGGCACGCGCACCGGTGGTACCCAGGCCAATGACTACGCCCCTAATTCGGTGACCGCGCCGTCGCTGTACGCGGCCAAGAAGTTGAACGACCAATGGGCCGTCGGCTTCGGCCTGTTCGTGCCGTATGGCGCCAAGCTGAACTACGGCAGCACCTGGAACGGCCGCTACGCGCTGACCGACGTGCTGGTGGAGGCGGTCACGCTCAATCCGTCCGTGTCGTTCAAACTGAACCAGCAGCATTCGTTCGGCTTCGGTATCGACGCCGAACACATGAAGGCCGAGTTGGGCCAGGCCGTCGACGTGCCGGGCACCATCGCCGCGCTGCGCACGCCGGCCACCGCCGCGCAAGGCGCCGCGCTGATCCGTCAGATCACCGCCCTGGGCGGCAACCCGGCATTGCTGGCCACCGCCGGCGACGGCCGCGGCGAGAACGAGGTCAAGGACTGGGGCTACGGCTTCAACCTGGGCTATATGTTCACGCTGGACGAGAACACCCGCTTCGGCCTGAGCTATCGTTCGTCGATCAGCCACAAGATGAAGGGCAGCACCATCTGGGACTTCTCGAAGGTGACCTCCGATCCGGTCGTCAACGGCGTGCTGGCTTCGGCGTCGAACCGCGCCAACTCGGCCGCGTTGGTGACGTTGCGCACCCCGGAGACGCTGTCGGCCAACGTGTTCCATCAGTTCGACTCCAAGTGGGCCGGCATGGCCGACGTGACCTGGTCGCGTCATAACCGCCTCGGCAACCTGAACATCGAGTTCCCGGGCACCACCGAAGGCGCGGAAGTGATACGCCAGCAGTGGAAAAACACGGTGCGCGTGGCCGTGGGCGGCAATTATGTGTACAACGAAAACGTGACGCTGCGCGCGGGCGTGGCATACGACGAATCGCCGGTGCAAAACGCCGAACTGCGCCATCCAGCGCTGCCGGACAGCGACCGCATGCAGTATTCGCTGGGTATGAACTGGAAGCTCGACGCGCGGTCGTCGATCGATCTGGCCTATAGCTATGTCGACTTCAAGGATGCGCAGATCAACTATACGAACCAGTGCAACACCTTGTCGCGCACCTGCACCGGTAACGGCGAGACGACCCGCGGCAACTATCAGACGCACCTGTCGTTGGTGGGGATTTCGTATAACTACAAGTTCTAAGGAGGGGCCACGACGGCGGCTCGGCTTGGCCGATTACGCTTCGCTAATCCGCCCTACGTGGTTTAACTCTTAGCTTGCATCCGGGCCTTCGTTTGAAGGCCCTTTTTTTATGCGCTATTGGCCGGGAGGTGTGGTGTCCGTGCCGCTGCCGGCGGGTGGTGTGGCGGCCGGCGGCGGCGTGGTGTCGGGCGCTGGGCCGGGGGTGGTCGACGGCGTCGACGGCGTGGTCGATTCGGGTGTCGCCGCCGGGGTTTGCGGCTGGTCGGCCGGACGCTTGTTGCAGCCGGCCAGCAACGCGACCGCGATGGCCGCGCCCAGTATCACTCTCGTTGTTGTGTGCAGGGAAGTCATCATTCTTTCCTTTCAAGAAAAGGTCAGGGAAAAAATTAGACTCTCCCCGCGCGTGCGCGGTTCCCGCTATTTTCGGTCAGGCCGACTTGCGTTCGCCGTCGCCGTCGACCGGCAACTCGACGTCGCCATTGAAGACGGCGATGTCGGTCTCGCCCAGCACCCGGCTGGTGACGGTGCCGGCGGTGATCGAGCCGCTGACGTTGAGCGCGGTGCGGCCCATGTCGATCAGCGGTTCGATCGAGATCAGCAGCCCGGCCAGCGCCACCGGCAGATTCATCGACGACAGCACGATCAGCGCGGCGAACGTGGCGCCGCCGCCGACGCCGGCCACGCCCACCGAGCCGACGATGATGATGGCCAGCAGCGGCAGGATGAAGTGCGCGGTGAACGGGTCGATGCCGACGGTCGGGGCGATCATCACCGCCAGCATGGCCGGGTAGATGCCGGCGCAGCCGTTCTGGCCGATCGTGGCGCCGAACGAGGCGGCGAAGTTGGCGATGCCTTCGGACGTGCCCAGGCGCAGCGTTTGCGTCTGCACGCTCATCGGGATGGCGCCGGCGCTGCTGCGCGAGGTGAACGCGAAGGTCAGCACCGGCAACACCTTCTTGACGAAGCGCACCGGATTGAGCCCGGCGCCGCTGACGATCAGCAGGTGCACCACGAACATCAGCAACAGCGCGCTGTACGAGGCCAGCACGAAGTCGATCAGGTGCAGGATGTCGGTGTAGCTCGAGGTCGACACCACCTGCGCCATCAGCGCGAACACGCCGTACGGCGTCAGCCGCAGCACCAGGGTGACGATGCGCATGACGATGGCATGCGCGACCTTGATGAAGTTGTCGAACGAGGCGAAGATGTCCGGCTTCTTGTCGTGGATGCCGGTGGCGGCGATGCCGATGAACACGGCGAAGATCACCACCGCGATGGTCGAGGTCTTGCGCGCGCCGGTCAGGTCGAGGAAGGGATTGGCGGGGATGAAGCTGAGCAGCATGCTCGGCAGCGAGATCGCCTGCGCCGCCTCGACCTTGCCTTGCAGGTAGACGCCGCGCGCGATGTCGGCCGCCGAGGCGGTCAGGCCGACGGCCGTCAGGTGGAACACCTTGGCCATCAGGATGCCGATGCCGGCGGCGATCAGCGTGGTGGCCATCAAGGTGCCGATCGTCAGCGCGCTGATCTTGCTCAGCGAATCCATGCCTTTCAGTTTGAGGATGGCGGAGATGATCGAGACCATGATCAACGGCATGATGATCATCTGCAGCAACTTGACATAGCCGGAGCCGACGATGTCGAGGTAATCGCCGGTGGTCTTCAGCTCGGCCGAGCCAGCGCCGTAGATCGCCTGCAACGCGGCGCCAAGCACGACGCCCAGCCCCATACCGGTGAACACGCGCACCGAAAAGGACGCATGCCGGCGTTGCTGCGCGTACAGCACGCCCAGCGACACCAGCGCCGCCAGCAAATTAAAGAGTACGTTTATAGTCATTGCCCATCCTTTGCCACAAATTGATCAGATCGGCCGGCGCCACGGACTCGCTGGTCCGGACAGGGGGAGTGCACCGGTCGGTCATTTTATATGCGTTTATTGATATAAACGAGGCCGGTATCGCCCAAAGAACGAATATTTGGCTATATGCGTATGTGGTTTTCGCATAAACAATCCTGTTGTGCATCTGCATCGGTTTCCGTAAGTACAGCAATTGGCGGCGTACAATCGAGCACAGGTCCGCCATCCTCCAGGAGCTTCGTATGGTCATCAACCGCATGAAAGTGGGCACCCGGCTTGGTCTGGGTTTCGGTCTGGTCCTGACCTTGCTGGTGGTCGTCGCGGCGCTCGGTGTGTTTTATATGAGCACGATCCATGCCAAGCTCGACGATATCGTCAACGAAAACATGGTTAAAAGCGAGTTGGTCGGCGATATGTCGGATGCGGTGCACGTCATCGCGCTGGCGTCGCGCACGGTGGTAATGCTGAGCGACGCCGCCGCCATCGAGGCCGACGTCAAACGGGCCCACGCCGCGCGCGCGGTCTACGACAAGGCGGCCGAGGCGCTGGCGAAGATGCCGGCGAGCGCCGACGAAGTGGCCCTGGGCGGGCGCATCGCAGCGCTGGCCAGGCAAGCGGGGCCTCATGACGACCAGGTATTCGCGCTGGCGCAGGCGCACAAGGACGACGAGGCCATCGCGCTGCTGACGGCGCGGGCGGGGCCGGCGACGCGACAGTGGCAGCAAGCAATGGATCAATACGCGGACCTGCAAAAGGCGGACAACCATCGGCATGTGGCCGAGGCCGGCGCCGCCTACGGGCGCGCGCGCGTGCTGATGCTGGCGTTCAGCGCCGCCGCCATCGCGGCCGGCGTGGCGGCGGCGCTGACGATCGGGCGTTCGCTGCTACGTCAACTGGGCGGCGAACCCGGTTACGCGGCCGAGATCGCCGGCCGCATCGCCTCCGGCGACCTGACCATGTCCGTCGAGACGCGCCGCGACGACCGCCACAGCATGCTGCACGCGATGAAGTTGATGCGCGATTCGCTGGCAAGCATCGTCGGCGAGGTGCGCAGCGGCACCGAGACCATCGCGACGGCCTCGACCCAGATCGCCATCGGCAACCAGGACCTGTCGTCGCGCACCGAGGAGCAGGCCAGCGCGCTGGAAGAGACGGCCTCGTCTATGGAGGAGTTGACCAGCGCGGTGCGCCAGAACAACGACAACGCGCGCCAGGCCAATCAGTTGGCGCACACGGCGTCGGCGGTGGCGCAAAAGGGCGGCCAGGCGGTGTCGCAGGTGGTCGGCACGATGGGCGCGATCAACGCCTCGTCGCGCAAGATCGTCGACATCATTGCCGTCATCGACGGCATCGCGTTTCAGACCAACATCCTGGCGCTGAACGCCGCCGTCGAGGCGGCCCGCGCCGGCGAGCAGGGGCGCGGCTTCGCGGTGGTGGCGTCCGAGGTGCGCAACCTGGCGCAGCGCTCGGCGTCGGCCGCCAAGGAAATCAAGCAGTTGATCGGCGATTCGGTCGAGAAGGTCGAGCTTGGCAGCCGGCTGGTCGAGGAGGCGGGCGTGACGATGGGCGAGGTGGTGTCGAGCGTGCAGCGGGTGACGGCGATCATGGCCGACATCTCGAACGCCGGCGACGAGCAGAGCCTGGGCATCGAGCAGATCAACAAGGCCGTCATCGAGATGGACACGGTCACGCAGCAAAACGCGGCGCTGGTGGAGGAGGCCGCAGCGGCGGCGGAGGCGTTGCAGCAGCAGGCGGCCAATCTGGAGCGGGTGGTCAGCGTGTTTCGGGTGGAGGGCGGGGCGTCGGCGGCCGCGCGCAGGGCGACGCCGACCAAGCCGGGGAAAAACGCGCAGCCCCGTTTGACCAGCGGCATATGAGAAACGCGCAACCACGCATGGTCGATTACGGTGTGAACCAGATATCGAAGCGCGTGGCACCGTCGCCGGTGGCCGCCAGCCGGTACGCGAATCCATGCCGGTTCATCACCTCGCGAACGAACAGCAAGCCGATCCCCTGTCCACCTTTCTTGGTGGTGAAAAACGGCGTGAACAACTGCCGCGCCGGCACCCTGCCCAACAAATTGCCGGAATCGATCACCGACAGCCGCACGCCGCCGGCCTCGTTGGCCAGCGCGAACTCGATGAACTTCTCGGCAGTCGCCGCCTCCTCCACCGCCTCCATCGCGTTCTTGACCACGTTCAGCAGCGCCTGCTCCATCAAATGGCGGTCCAGCGCGATGGCCGGCACGTCGTCGCAGCGCGCCCAGGCGAGGCGGATGCCCCGGCCTCGGCACGGCTCGCGGTATAGATACAGGATGTCGTCCATGATGTCGCGCACGGCGCTGGGGCGCGGTTCCGGCGCCGGCATCTTGACCACGCGCGTGAAGCGTTCGATGAACTCGCCGAGGCTGACGTTGCGGCGCTTGACGGCGACGATGGCGGTGTCGAAGTCGTCGCCGTCGCGCGCGTTCAACTGGCCGCGGTAGTACAGCAGCGAGTCGAGCACCGAGCCGGTGGCGGCCACCGTGTTGTTGACCTCATGGGCGAGAACGCGGATCAGCTTGTCGTAGGTGTCTTTCTCCGAGCTTTCCAGCTCCTCGGTCAATTCCTCGATCAGCAGGAAGTGGCGGGCGAAGCCGCGATCGTAGAAGTGGCCGCGCTGGGCGCGGTAGCGGCGGCCGTCGGCGTCGCTCAGCAGGGCACTCTCGCCCAGCGGCAGCAGATCGAGCTGGGCCAGCAGCGCGGGCGAGCGGCCTCCGGCTGGCGCCGTCGTGGCGTCGCCGCCCGACAGCCACGCCCGCAGCGGCTTGCCCTTGGCGTCGTCCAGGCCCAGTAGCGCCTGCGCGCTGGCGTTGAGCAGACTGATGCGCCCGTCGAAGTCGAACACGATCACCGCGCTCGGCGTGGCTTCCAGCAGACGGTCGAGAAAGCCTTGCTGCTCGCCGATCCGCAGGCGTTCCTGGTAGAGCCGGCCCAGCATGGTGTTGAACAGCTCGACCAATTCGTTGAGCTCGCGGTCGGCGCTGTGTTGCAGCCGCGCCGCGTATTGCTGGTCTTGCAGCAGGTCGTGGAAGTGGCGCGTGTAGCCGAGCGGTTCGAGCGCGCGCCGTATCAGGCGCACCCCCAGCATAAAGCTCAGCAGCACGACCACCTCCAGGCCGATCATCGGCCACGGCGAGGTGCGCAACAGCAGCACCGTCAAGCCAAGGAACAGCAGGTGCGCGGCGACCAGGTAGGCGTACAGCCGGTATCGCAAGCTCATGAAGGAAACTCGCCGTCCGGCGCGGCGCCCAGGCCATGGCGCTCGAGCCGGCGGTACAACGCGGTGCGGCTCAGGCCCAGCGCCTTGGCCACGCGCGAGATATTGCCCTGATGCTGGTCGAGCGCGTGCGCGATCATGTGCCGCTCGACTTGTTCCAAGGTCATGCCGTCGACCCGCAACGTGGCGCGCGACGCGCCGGGCGCGCCGCCGTTCTCGTTCTGCTCGGCGGCGATGAAATCGGCCTGCCGCAACTCGCTGCGGCCGACCAGCAGCAATGTGCGCTCCAGCGTTTGCTTGAGCTGGCGGATATTGCCCGGCCAGGGTTGCGCGGCCAGCCACTCCAGCGCCTGCGGGGCGATCGTCGCCGGCCCCAGGCCGTAGCTGGCCGACACCTGGCCGATGATATGGCGCGCCAGCAAGGCGATATCGCCGCGGCGTTCGCGCAGCGGCGGCAGCCGTATCGTGATCAGGTTCAGCCGATAGAACAAATCCTCGCGGAACTCGCCGTTGGCGACCAGCTCCGCCAGCTCGCGGTTGGTGGCCGACACCACGCGGATGTCGGCGCGCTCGGTGCGGCTGGCGCCGACCTGCTGATAGGTCTGGTCCTGCAGCACGCGCAATAGTTTGACCTGGTCGGAGCGATTCAGTTCGCCGATCTCGTCGAGGAACAAGGTGCCCCCGTGCGCGCTGGCCACGTGGCCTTTGCGGTCGGTCTTGGCGTCGGTGAAGGCGCCGCGCACGTGGCCGAACATCTCGCTCTCGAACAGCGACGACGTGATCGCGCCCATGTTGATCTTGACGATGGGATGCGCCGCGCGCGTACTGTTGCGGTGGATGGCGTCGGCGATCAGTTCCTTGCCGCTGCCGCTCTCGCCCAGGATCAGCACCGGCGCCCTGGTCGCGGCCACCTGGCCGATGGTGGCCAGCACCTTGAGCAGGCGCGGATGTTCGCCGACGATGCCGCTGAAATCGAACTGCCGGTCGAGCGCCTGGCGCGACGCGGCCGCCTGTAGCACGGACGACGCCGGCTCCGCCGTTTCCAAGGTCGCGCGGATCAGCGCGATCAGTTGCGCGTTGTCCCACGGTTTGGTGAAGAAGTTGGCGGCGCCGGTCTGCACGCCGCGCACCGCCAGCGCGATCGAGCCCCAAGCCGTCATCAACAGCACCGGCAGGGCGGGGCGGGTCTGCCTGATGTCGGCCAGCAGTTGCAGGCCTTCCTCGCCGCTGGTTTGCAGCGAGAAGTTCATGTCCTGCAACACCAGATCGACCGGTTGTTGCGCCAACATGGTCAGCGCCTGCTTCGGGTCGTCGCTGCACACGGCGTCGAAGCCGGACTGCTTGAGCAGCAGCGCCAGCGACACCTGGACCGCGCTGTCGTCGTCGACAATTAATATGCGTTGCTTACGGGATGATTCCATCGACATCAAACAGCCTTATTCATAATGCAGCGCCTGGGTGGGACTGAGGCGCGCGGCGCGCCAACCCGGATAGAGCGAACACAGCAAGGATAGCAGATAGATCACACCGGCCGATAGCGCCGCCGCCGTTAAAAACACCGGCCAGTTCAGGCTGTCCTCGAACACGCCGGTCAGCGGCAGTTGCACCAGCAGCACCATGGCGACCGCCATCGCGGCCGTGCTCAACAGCATTTGCTCGGCGATGATCTGGCGGTAGATGTGGCCGGCGTCGGCGCCGAGCGCGCGGCGCAGGCCGATTTCCGGGATGCGCTGCGTGGTGTTTTGCCACAGCACGCCGAACAGGCCGAAGGCGACCATCACCAGCAGGAAGGCGGCGATCACCGACATGATCATCAGCGGCAGCATCTGTAGCTTGTGCAACGACTTGCGCGCCTCGCTCAGCGGGCTGATGACGAACGACCAGTCGTTGTGCTCGCGCTTGAGGCGGGCGCTGAGGCGGGATTCGAACTCGCGCGGCGTGCCCGGCTTGACCCGTAGCATGATGGTCATGACGGGCTCCCCGCTGACTCCGGGACTGAAGCGCGGTAGCACGAAATTGACCGGGTCCTGGTATTCGCCGTGCGAGCGGAACTGTTCGACCACCGCGCTGACGCGGAAGCGCCGAGGCGTGCCCCTGAACTCGGCGGCGACGAATACCTGGCCGACCGCTGGGATGCCGGGGAACAGCTTGTCGGCCAGCCGGCGGTTGATCACGGTGGGCACGACGTCGGCGGCGTCGTCGGCTTTGGAGAACCAGCGGCCCTGCGCCGGCGTCATTTGCATGGCCTCGAAAAAGTCGTCGCTCGCGTCCAAGCTGTCGGACTCGACGCGGTGGCTGCCGTCCGGCAGCGAATAAGAGGCGACCCTGCGCGAGATCTCGTACGGCGCCATCGCGGTGAATGCGACCTTTTCCACCTCCGGCAGTTCGACCAGAGCGCGCTTGAGCGCGGCGTACGTGGCGGCGTCGTTGGGGATGGGCTGGGCGTTGCGGATGTTGACCGACCACTGGTCGCGCCAGGCAAAGCCGGTCGGCATCTGGTACAGCTGGTAGTTGCGCACGGCGAACGCTGCGATGGCGAACACCACCATGAAGGCCAGCAGGATTTCCAGGCTCAGCATCATGTTGCGCGATTTGCGCTTCCAGATCAATTTGAGGAGGTGGTGCAGCATCAGGTATTTCCTTTCAACGCGCGGACCGGGTCCAGGCGCGACATTTTCCAGGCGGGGATGACGCCCGACAGCACGCCGAACACCACCGTGAGCAGCAGCCCGTAGCCGAACACGGCCAGGTTGAGCTCGACCTTGAGATAGGGGATCAGGCCGGAGCCCTCGAGCCACCACAGCGCGCCGGCGGCGCACACCAGTCCGATGGCGCCGCCGATCAGGCACAGCAGCAC
>JBDSKP010000433.1:0-2897 GCA_039916925.1 Duganella sp. | reverse complement strand
ACCAGCTCGGCGCAAGCCTTGCTGTTGCTGTAGGGGTCGTAGCCGCCGAAGGCCTCGTTTTCGCGGTAGCCCCAGGGCCACTCGCGGTTTTCATAGCACTTGTCGCTGGTGACGTTGACCACCGCCTTGACGCCGGGCGTGTTGCGCACCGCCTCGAAGAAGTTCACCAGGCCCATGACGTTGGTGGCGTAGGTCTCGACCGGATTGGCGTACGAGTAGCGCACCAGCGCCTGCGCCGCCATGTGGATGACGATCTCCGGCTTGGCCTCCAGCATGGCGTCGCGCAGCGCGGCGGCGTCGCGGATGTCGCCGATGATCGAGGTCATGCCGGCGCCCACGCGCGCGCTGCCGAACAGGCTCGGTTGGCTCGGCGCGTCCAGCGCGAAGCCGGTGACGTGCGCGCCCAGTTGCTGCAACCACAGGCTAAGCCAGCTGCCTTTGAAGCCGGTGTGACCGGTCAGGAATACGCGTTTTCCCCGCCAGAAGGAGGGGTTCATGGCCATCGCTTCCACGGCGCCTTACCGCTTTGCCACAGGTCTTCGAGCAGCACCTTGTCGCGCAGCGTGTCCATCGGCTGCCAGAAGCCATGGTGGTGGAAGGCGTCCAGCTGGCCCTCGCGGGCCAGCTGTTCCATCGGTTCCTTTTCCCACGTCGTGCCGTCGCCGTCGATGTAGTCGATCACCTTCGGCGAGAGCACGAAGTAGCCGCCGTTGATCCAGGCGCCGTCGCCTTGCGGCTTTTCCTTGAAGCTGACGATGCGCTGGCCGTCGATGTCGATGGCGCCGAAGCGGCCCGGCGGCTGCACCGCCGTCATGGTGGCCAGCTTGCCGTGTTTTTTGTGGAAGGCGATCGAGGCGCCGATGTCGATGTCGGACACGCCGTCGCCGTAGGTGAAGCAGAACGCCTCGTCGAGTTCGACGTGCTGGCGCACGCGCTTGAGGCGCCCGCCGGTCAGGGTGTCGGCGCCGGTGTCGATCAGCGTGACCTTCCACGGTTCGGCGTGGCGCTCGTGCACCTCCATGCTGTTCTTTTGCAGATCGAAGGTGACGTCCGACGTGTGCAGGAAGTAGTTGGCGAAGAACTCCTTGATCACGTAGCCGCGGTAGCCGCAGCAGATGACGAAGTCGTTGATGCCGTGCGCGGAATAGCTCTTCAGGATGTGCCACAGGATCGGCTTGCCGCCGACCTCGACCATCGGCTTCGGCTTGACAGTCGTCTCTTCGCTGAGCCGTGTGCCCAGCCCGCCCGCCAATATGACTGCTTTCATGCTATCCCCGGATTGTGATGTTGACGCAGATCATATTATCTATTGCGCCCGGGCTATTTTAAAGGAAAAGCACAGCCATTTTGCTGTCGCAGACTCAGCGATGAGGGATTTACCACACTATGTGGATAACAGCAGCTGATAGCCGATTCGCATGGCGCGCTGCAGCGCGTCGAGCCGGTCGCCGGCGCCCGCCAGCTGCAGATGATGTGTGGAAATGAGTGTGTTCATTTCGGAAAGGCGCGCGGACAGCAGTTGCTTGAAGGCGCCGGGGGCGCCGAAGTTGTGGCCCTGGTCGTGGGCCTGGTACAGCAACTGCAGGCTTTCGAGCGCGGCGTCCAGCGCGGCGGCCGCCGGCGTCGGCGCGGGCGGCGCCTGCCGGAAGCTGGACAGCGCTCGCGGTAGATAGATGTAATGGCCCGCGTGCAGCGCGGTGAGGATGGTGGCGACGCCGGCGCGTTGGGGATAGGCGCGCTCGCGATAACGGCCGAAGGCATGTCCCAGCGTGCCGCGCTTGAGCAGCAGCGCGCCCGGCGCGCAGATCGCGGCGGCTGCGCCGCCGTCATCGCCGAGCAGCATGTTGGCCAGCGAGGCGCCGTCGATCACGATGTCGGTGGCGAACAGCGGCGCCGCCGGCAGCGCCTGGCCGTCCGGCGCCAGCGGCTGGCGCCAGCAGCCCACCACGTTCACTTGCGGGTGGTCGACGAAATAGGGCAGCATGACGGCGATTTTTTCCGGCGCCAGCGTGTCGCCGGGCGGGGCGACGGCGATGTATTCGCCCAGGGCCAGCGCCAGGCAGTGGTTGAGGTTATCGAGGGCGCCGAGGCCCGGCGCGTGGCTGTAGCGCAGGCGGCGGTGCGCCTTCAGATATGGCTTGATCGGCGCGAGGCAGGCGCCGTGCGGGCTGCTGTCGCTGACGATCACTTCGCAGTTGGCGTGGGTTTGCGCCAGCGCGCCGGCCAGCGTGGCCTCCAGCAGCGACGGCCCGGCGGCCGGGATCAGGATGCTCACCAGTGGCGCGCCGGCGCTGGCGGCCGGCTGCGCGGCTTTGCGGCGGCGTTTGAGCGTGCCGCGCGCCACCCGCAGGTAAAGCTGCTCGAGGTCGCGCGCCAGCGCCGGGGTGTCGAACAACGGCGCCAGGGTGCTGTTCCCGCGGTTCTTCCCGAGGCGGTTGCGCAGGCGGGCCAATTCCTTCGGGTGGGTGGCGAGGCGGATCGCCTTGGCCGCGTACTGCTTTTCGGTGCGCGCGACCAGCTCCGGCAGGCCGGCCGCCAGCAGCAGGCTGCCGCACACGCGGCTGGCGAAGGTGCGGCCGGCGCAGGTGAGCAGCGGCAGGCCGGCCCACAGCGCGTCGCCGGCGACGTCGCCGGCGTTGTGCGGGCCGGTGTCGAGGAACAGGTCGGCGCACTGGTAGCGGACCAGCTGCCGTTCGGCGGATTCGGGCGCGGCGAAGCACAGGCGGTCGCTGGATACCTCGCGCTGCAGCGCCGCCAGGCGCAGGTTGTCGCGCACCTGTTCGCTGTCGGTTTGCAGCCATAGCACGCTGCCCGGCACCGCGTGCAGGATATGCATCCAGGTCGTGAAGCGTTCGGGGGCGATTTGTCCGGCGGCGCCGAAGCAGCAGAACACGAAC
>JBDSKP010000432.1:0-4262 GCA_039916925.1 Duganella sp. | reverse complement strand
GTAGCACGCCACGCCCGGCTGCACCGACAGCGAGATGCCGACCAGTTGCGCCGTCATCGGCTCGAGCGACGTGGTCTCGGTGTCGACGGCGGTCAGCTCGGCGGCGCCGATCAGCGCGATCCACTTGTCGAGCTGCCCGTCGGTGAACACGGTCTCGTAGTTGACGTTGACCTTCGGCACTTCGCCGAACAGGTCGCCATTGGCCGAGACGGCGCCGCCGGCGGCCACGGAAGCGGCGGCGGCGGCGGCGGCCTTGCCGGCGGCGCCGATCGGCGCGGCCGGCGTCAGCGCGTTCAATTCGCGCAGCAGCGTCTTGAAGCCGTATTGGCCGAAGAAGGTGAGCAGCGTTTCCGAATCCTCGGGGCGCGCCACCAGCGATTCGCTGATCGACATCATGTGCTCGGACAGGTCGCAGTCGGTCTTGACGGTGATCAGTTCGCGGCCCTTCGGCAGCCACTCGAGCGCCTTGCGCAGGTTTTCGCCGACGGCGCCGGTGATCTTGTCGGCGTTGGCCATCACGCCGTCGAGGCTGTCGTACTGCGTCAGCCACTTGAGCGCCGTCTTCGGGCCGCACTTGGCCACGCCGGGCACATTGTCGACGGTGTCGCCGATCAAGGTCAGGTAATCGATGATGCGGTTCGGCGGCACGCCGAACTTGGCCAGCACGCCGGCCTCGTCCATCTTCTCGTTGGTCATCGTGTTGATCAGCATCACTTGCGGATTGACCAGTTGCGCCAGATCCTTGTCGCCGGTCGACACCACCACCTTCATGCCGGCCTTGGCCGCGTCAACGGACAGCGTGCCGATGACGTCGTCGGCCTCGACGCCGTCGACCATCAGGATCGGCCAGCCCATGGCCTTGACCGCGACGTGGATCGGCTCGATCTGCAGGCGCAGGTCGTCCGGCATCGGCGCGCGCGTGGCCTTGTAATCGGGATACATGTCGTCGCGGAAGGTCTTGCCCTTGGCGTCGAACACGCAGGCGATGTAGGCGGCCGGATAATCGGCGCGCAGGCGACGCAGCATGTTGACCATGCCGTGCATGGCGCCGGTCGGGTGGCCGTCCGGGCTGCGCAGGTCGGGCAGCGCGTGGAAGGCGCGGTAAAGGTAACTGGAACCGTCAACTAACAGCAGGGTATTTTGCATAGGAACTAAAGAGATGTGAGGGCGAAAGCGCGCGCTTTGCCGCGAATGGCGCATTATCGCAGGTTTTGGCCGCCGCCCGCCGGCCGCGCCCGCGTTTCAAGTATGACAATATTCAATATTTCCTGTTGGGAAATGCGCATCGAATCCGCTGGAAAACGGCCGGAAATGGGGCACCGCGCACAGCGAAGCGTGTCTGTTTGTTACAATGGATCATACATAAAAATTCTACGGCTTTTTACCTACTAAGGCGATCCATCATGACGCGCACCCTCCTCCTCTGGCCGGCCCTCCTGCTGACGCTCGGCGCCAACGTGTACGCGCAGTCGACTCCAAGCCAGGCTCCGCCCAAGCTGGAAAAACTCGAGGAGGTGGCCGACGATCCGATCACCGTGACGGGCAAGCCGGCGCCCGAGCGCCAGATCACCGAACGCCGCGACAACAGCGGCAACGTGGTGGAGGCGACCGTCAAAAGCGGTCCGAGCACGTACACCTTGCGCCCCAACCACCCGGTCGGCAGCTCGCTGCCGGGCGACGCCATGTCCGGCCCCGCGCGCGGCCCGCAGTGGACGGTGATGCAGTTTGGCGGGAAGAAAAAGAAAAATCCGGACGACGAGGCCGCCACCGACGCCGACGCGCCGCCACCACCGCCCGCGCCGGCCGCCAAGTAAATCCGGTAGTATCACAAAAATTACAAAAGACGCGCCTGCTCCGGCAGGCATCCCGGCCCCCCGCCACGGCGGCGGCCGACCCACCGAACCTCATCAAGTTTTCACATGGCAGTGTTTACCCCGGTCACCCTGGACGATATCAACCAGTGGATCACGCAATTCCCCCTCGGCAAGCCGCTGGCCCTCAAGGGCATCGCCTCCGGCATCGAGAACAGCAATTTTTTCTTGACCACGGAGCGCGGCGAGTTCGTGCTGACGATCTTTGAAAACTTATCGTTCGAGCAACTGCCGTTTTATCTGAACCTGATGCGCCACCTGGCCGACCGCGGCGTGGCCGTGCCGGCGCCGATCGCCACCGCCACGGGCGCGCTGATCGTGCCGTTGCACGGCAAGCCGGCGTCCATCGTCACCAAGCTCGAAGGCAGCTCGCAGATGGACCCGGGCCCGGCGCACTGCGCCGAAGTGGGCGCGATGCTCGCGCGCATGCACCTGGCCGGCCGCGACTACCCGCTGCACCAACCCAACCTGCGCGGGCTGGACTGGTGGAACGCAACCACGCCGCAAGTGCTGCCCTACCTGTCGGAAAGCAACGCGCACCTGCTCAAGGCCGAGATGCACTTCCAGGAGGCGTTCGCCGGGTGCGACACGTACCGCCAGCTGCAAAGCGGCCCCGTGCACGCCGACCTGTTCCGCAACAACGTCATGTTCGACGGCGAGCGCCTGACCGGCTTCTTCGACTTCTACTTCGCCGGCTGCGACACCTGGCTGTTCGACGTCGCCGTCACCGTCAACGACTGGTGCATAGCCCTGGAAACGGGCGTGCTCGACACGGCCCGCGTGCGTGCGCTGCTCGACGCCTACCATGCCGTGCGCCCGTTCACCGAGGCCGAGCAAACGGCGTGGCAGCCGATGCTGCGGGCGGCGGCGCTACGCTTCTGGCTGTCGCGCCTGTACGACTATTACCTGCCGCGCGAAGCCGAAATGCTGACTCCGCACGATCCGACCCACTTTGAGCGCATCTTGCGCGAACGCATCGCCACGCTGGCGCCGAAACTTTTCTGATGAATAAATTCCCCGCGCGCGCCGGTTGGCAATGGGTCAAGCAGGGCATGATGCTTTTCCGCAAGCAGCCCGGCGGCCTGATGGCGCTGTTCTTCTGCTGCATGTTCGTCTCGCTGATCTCGATGATCGTGCCGCTGCTGGGGCAGATCGCGCCGTTCATCCTCACGCCGATGTTCACCATCGCGCTGCTCGAGGGATGCGCGCAGGTCGACCAGGGCGGGCGCGCGCTGCCGAATTTGCTGCTGAGCGGCTTCCGCAAGCCGGCGCGCAACCCGCTGCTGGTCATGGGCGTGCTCAACCTGCTGTTGCTGGTGATCGCGCTCGGGGTGCTGTACGCGATGGCCGGGGACGCGGTGATGCAGATGAGCACGCGCCCGCCGCGGATCGACCAAAGCCAGCTGGAAGGTTTGCTGGGCGCCGCGTTCACGTCGTCGACGATCTACACGGTGGGCTGGCTGCTCACGTGCCTGGCGGCGCCACTGGTCTACTGGCAAAAGATGAATCTGAACAAAGCGCTGTTTTTCAGCGTGGTCGCGGTGTTTCGTGGCTGGAAGGCGTTCCTGACGGCGGCGGTGACGCTGCACCTGATGTACTTCGTCGGTTGCAAGATCGTCGTCATCATCCTCGGCACATCGCAACTGGCGGTGGCGGGCATCTTCACGCTATTCCTGATCACCATCGTGCTCACGCACTGCACGTTGTACGTCGCGTACCGTCAAATCTTCGGCCCCACCGACGGCGAAACCCCGGTCAAAGCCGACGGCCCGGAACCCCTGCTTTAACAACGGAAACACGTAGGGCGGATTAGCGCAGCGTAATCCGCCATGCACGAGCCGCCGACGGAGCACGGCGTGGAACTACTCATCAATGAGCTAAGCGCTCGAGCTTGGCGATGCTGAGGTCGAGCACTTTCATGCCGTTGCTGCCGAAGTTGATCTGCGCCCGCGCGTTGGCGCCGCTGCCTTCGATGTTGACGATCACTCCTTCGCCGAACTTGCCGTGCGCGACCGACTCGCCGATGCGCCAGCCCGCGCCCGGCGACTTGTGCGCGATCTTTTGCGCGATCGCGTTGTCGGAGCCGGCCAGCGGCACCACGTCGTCCCACGGCGTTTTCTTGTTGGCGAACCAGTGCGATTGCACCTTCGGCGACAACCACTTGAGCGAGTCCTCCGGCAATTCGCCGAAGAAGCGCGATTTCATGTTGTAGCGGGTTTGCCCGTGCAGCATGCGCGTCTGCGCGAAGCACATGTACAGCCGCTGCCGCGCGCGCGTGATCGCCACGTACATCAGGCGCCGCTCCTCCTCCACGCCGCCGTCCTCGCGCGAGCTGCTCTCGTGCGGGAACAAGCCCTCCTCCAGCCCGGTGATGAAGACATTGTTGAACTC
>JBDSKP010000431.1:0-1911 GCA_039916925.1 Duganella sp. | reverse complement strand
GACGACAAGGAGATCGAGATCGAGCTGGCCAAGGACTGGCGCACCGACCGCGTGCTGCGCCGGCTCGAGGCGATGCTGCTGGTGGCCGACCACGAATCGACGCTGGTCATCACCGGCAACGGCGACGTGCTCGAGCCCGAGGACGGCATCGGCGCCATCGGCTCGGGCGGCACCTACGCCCAGTCCGCCGCCAAGGCTTTGGTGGAAAACACGGAACTGTCGCCCGCCGAAATCGTCAAAAAGTCACTGACCATCGCCGGCGAGTTGTGCATCTACACCAACTTGAACCACATCGTTGAAACACTGGAACCAGCATGAACATGACTCCCCATGAAATCGTCGGCGAACTCGACAAGCACGTGGTCGGCCAGGGCAAGGCCAAGAAGGCGGTCGCCATCGCGCTGCGCAACCGCTGGCGCCGCCAGCAGGTCGAGGAGCCGCTGCGCCACGAGATCACGCCGAAAAACATCCTGATGATCGGCCCGACCGGCGTCGGCAAAACCGAGATCGCGCGCCGCCTGGCCAAGCTGGCCGACGCGCCGTTCATCAAGATCGAGGCCACCAAGTTCACCGAGGTCGGCTACGTGGGGCGCGACGTCGACACCATCATCCGCGACCTGATCGACATCGGCGTCAAGCAGACCCGTTCGGCCGAGATGGCCAAGGTGCGCGCGCGCGCCGAGGACGCCGCCGAGGACCGCGTGATCGACATCCTGCTGCCGCCGGCGCGCGACTTCGGCTTCCACCAGTCGGCGCCGTCGGACACGGTGCCAGCCGGCGATGCCACGCGCCAGACCTTCCGCAAGCGTTTGCGCCAGGGTGAGCTGGACGACAAGGAGATCGAGATCGAGCTGGCTGAGACCGGCCCGCAAATGGAAATCATGGCGCCGCCCGGCATGGAGGAAATGACCGAGCAGATCAAGTCGATGTTCTCCGGCATCGGCGGCGCGCGCAAGAAGGCGCGCAAGGTCAAGATCAAGGAGGCGATGAAGCTCCTGATCGACGAGGAGGCGGCCAAGCTGGTCAACGACGACGAGATGAAGCAGAAGGCGATCCAGAACGTCGAGCAGAACGGCATCGTGTTCCTCGACGAGATCGACAAGATCGCCTCGCGCTCGGAGGTCGGCGGCGCCGACGTCTCGCGCGCCGGCGTACAGCGCGACCTGCTGCCGCTGGTCGAGGGCACCACCGTCAACACCAAGTACGGCATGATCAAGACCGACCACATCCTGTTCATCGCGTCGGGCGCCTTCCACCTGGCCAAGCCGTCCGATTTGATCCCCGAGCTGCAGGGCCGCTTCCCGATCCGGGTCGAACTGGAATCGCTGTCGATCGCCGATTTCGAGCGTATCCTCACCAGCACCGACGCCTGCCTGACCAAGCAGTACGAGGCGCTGCTGGCGACCGAGAACGTCAAGATCGAGTTCTCGCCGGAGGGCATCACGCGCCTGGCGGAGATCGCCTACTCGGTCAACGAGCGCACCGAGAACATCGGCGCGCGGCGCCTGTACACGGTGATGGAAAAGCTGCTGGAGGAACTGTCGTTCACCGCCAGCGAGGACGGCGGCAAGGTCGTCACGATCGACGCCGCCTACGTCAACGAGCGTCTGGACGCGCTGGCGGTCAACGAAGACCTGTCGCGCTACGTGCTGTAAGGAGGGGGCGATGGCGAACAAGGCCCTGTCCACGCGGCAGAAGATGACGATCCGCGTCGAGCCGTCGCAAAAGCCGCCGCGCAACCCGGTGGCGCTGGCGGCCAAGGCGCGCGCCGGCGGCGCCGGTCCGCACGCCAAGCCGGCGGCGGCCGAGCGCCAGGCCGCCAAGCGCCTGCTGGCCAAGGCCAGGCTGAAGCCGGACCCGGACGAGCAGTAAAACCGTCAGCGGGCGCCGGTCGTGGCGCCCGCTCTCGGG
>JBDSKP010000430.1:0-2731 GCA_039916925.1 Duganella sp. | reverse complement strand
CCGCCAACGTGGCAGCGACGGTCGTCGACCAAACCGCCGCACCGGGGGTGACCAGCGAGGTCATCGCCAGCGCGCCGGTCCCCGATACTCCCGCCAACCGTGCCCGTTTCGGCAAGCCGCTGAGCCGAGCCGGCAAGATGACCGCACCCCACGGCAACTAAAAGGAACACATCATGTCCAAGATGCTTTTCATCGGCCTCGCGGCCGCAAGCTCTCTCATCGCCGGCGCGGCGATGGCGCAGGACGAACCGGCCCCGGCTCAGACCACGGTTACGGTCACCGAAGAAACGACGACCACCACGACCTCAGTCCCAGCCGCTAAACTGGCGCCGACCCCCAGCGCCAACGTCGCCTCCAGCACGACCTCCAGGGATGTGGACGGCGCCATCGTGACCCGTGAACTGGTCACCAGCGGCCCCGTCCCCGACACCGCCGAAAACCGTGCCCGTTATGGCCAGCCCATGAGCCATGCGGGCAAGAAGACCGCTCCACGCGGCAACTAGCAGCTTCGCCTTCCGCGGCTTGAAGCAAAGGTCGGCGGGCCTTATGGTCCGCCGACTTTTTTGCGCCCCCAGAATCGCGCCGCTCGGGACCTCATGGCCGCTACCAAACCGCTCTCGTTCCAGCGCCTGATCCTGACTCTGCACGACTACTGGAGCGAGCGTGGGTGCATCATCCTGCAGCCTCACGACATCGAGGTCGGGGCCGGCACGCTGCACCCCGCGACGGTCCTGCGCGCCCTGGGGCCGAAGAGCTGGAACGCGGCCTATGTGCAGCCATCGCGCCGCCCGAAGGACGGCCGCTATGGCGAGAACCCGAACCGCGGACAACACTACTACCAATACCAGGTGGTGATGAAGCCGGCGCCGGAAAACATCCTCGACCTGTATCTCGGTTCGCTCGAGGCGCTGGGCCTGGACCTGAAACAGAATGACGTGCGCTTCGTCGAAGACGACTGGGAGTCGCCGACCTTGGGCGCCTGGGGCCTCGGCTGGGAAGTGTGGCTGAACGGGATGGAGGTGACGCAGTTCACCTACTTCCAGCAGGTCGGCGGCCTCGATTGCAAGCCGGTGCTGGGCGAGATCACCTACGGCATCGAGCGTCTGGCGATGTACCTGCAGGGCGTCGAGAACATGTACGACCTGGTGTGGACCACTTGGGAAGAGCATGGTGTCGTTAAAACCCTCAAGTACGGCGACGTGTACCACCAAAACGAGGTCGAACAATCGGCCTACAACTTCGAGCACTCGAACGCCGAGCTGCTGTTCGCCCAGTTCAACAACCACGAATCGGAAGCCAAGCGCCTGATCGAGGCGCAACTGACGCTGCCGGCCTATGAGCAGATCATGAAGGCCTCGCACAGCTTCAACCTGCTCGACGCGCGCGGCGCCATCTCGGTGACCGAGCGCGCCGCCTACATCGGCCGCGTGCGCGCGCTGTCGCGCCTTGTGGCACAGGCCTACTACGATTCGCGCGAGCGCCTGGGCTTCCCAATGGCGCCCGCCCCGGCCAACGCCGCTGTTGCTGAATAACTGTTAAATAATATGACCCAGACCCTCCTCATCGAACTGCTGACCGAAGAACTGCCACCGAAGGCGCTCGCCAAACTGGGCGCGGCCTTCGCCACCGGCATCGTCAACGGCCTGAAAGCGCGCGACTTCCTCGACGCCGACAGCGTCGCCACCTCGTTTGCCTCGCCGCGCCGCCTGGCCGTTTCCATCACCAGGGTGCGCGCCACCTCGCCGGACAAATCGATTCGCGAAAAAGTGCTGCCGGTGTCGGTCGCGCTGGACGCCGCCGGCAACGGCACCCCGCCGCTGGCCAAGAAACTGGCCGCGCTGGGCTTCCCCGACCTGACCGTGGCCGATCTGGAACGCGCGCAGGACGGCAAGGCCGAGAGCTTCTTTTACACCTACACGGCGGCCGGCAGCGTGCTGCAATCGGGCCTGCAGGCGGCGCTGGAGGAAACGGTCGCCAAGCTGCCGATCCCTAAAGTCATGAGCTACCAGCGTCCGGACGGCGCCACCGTGCAATTCGTGCGTCCAGCCCACCGCCTGGTCGCGCTGCACGGCGCCACCGTGCTACCCCTGACCTTGCTGGGACTGACCGCGTCGAACGTCACCGAGGGCCACCGCTTCCTGACGGCTCCCGGCCAGCGCGAAGTCGCCATCGCCGACGCCGACAGCTATGCCGAGACGCTCAAGTCCAAAGGCAAGGTGCTGGCCGGCGTCGAACAGCGCAAGGAACAGATCCGCGCCGAGCTGCTGGCCAAGGCCGGCGCCGACCTGGTGCTGATGCCCGAAGCGCTGCTCGACGAAGTGACCGCGCTGGTCGAATGGCCGGTGGTCTACGAGTGCCACTTCGAGGAGGAGTTCCTGGCCGTGCCGCAGGAATGCCTGATCCTGACCATGCAAACCAACCAGAAGTATTTCGCGCTGACCGACGCCGCCGGCAAACTGCGCTCGCGCTTTCTGATCGTCTCGAACATTGAAACGGCCGACCCGCAGCACATCATCGGCGGCAACGAGCGCGTGGTGCGCCCGCGCTTGTCCGACGCCAAATTCTTCTTCGAGCAGGACAAGAAAAAATCGCTCGAAGCGCGCCTGCCGCTGCTGGAAAACGTGGTCTACCACAACAAGCTGGGCACCCAGGCCGAGCGCAGCGAGCGGGTCAGCGCGCTGGCCGGCTTCGTCGCCACGCAAATCGGCGGCGACTCCGCGCTGGCCACCCG
>JBDSKP010000429.1:0-2673 GCA_039916925.1 Duganella sp. | reverse complement strand
GATCTGCCCCATGGTCTCGACCACCTGGCCGATCACATCGCCGCCGCGCCGCGCCACTTCCGACGCCTTGACCGCGAGCTGGTTGGCCTGGCGGGCGTTGTCGGCATTCTGCTTGACGGTCGAGGTCAGCTCCTCCATCGACGCGGCCGTCTCCTCCAGGCTGGAGGCTTGTTCCTCGGTGCGGGCCGACAAGTCCATATTGCCGGCGGCGATCTCGCCCGACGCGGTCGCGATGCTCTCCGTGCCGTGGCGCACGTCGCGCACGATGCCGAGCAGGCCGTCGTTCATCGAGCGCAGCGCCCGCAGCAGCCGACCCGTCTCGTCGGCGCTGCCGACCTCGATGGTCGATGTCAAATCCTTGTTGGCGACGGCCACGGCGATGTCCACCGCCTGGTTCAGCGGCACGGTGATGCCGCGCGTCAAACGCCAGGCGCACAAGGCGCCCAGCGCCAGCACCGCCAGCCCGAATCCGATCATGAAACGGCGGCTGTTCTGATAGATCGTCTCGATCTCGGCGGCGTTGGCGTCGATGCTCTTGCGCTGCAGGTCCAGCAAGCCGCTCAGCGACGCCAGGTACGCCTTGCCGTCCGGCGTGAAACGCTGGTCGAGCATCTGGCCCGCCTCCTCCAGCTTGCCTTCCTTCTTCAGTGCGACGATGGCGTCGCGCGAGGCCAAGTAGCGTTTGCGGTTGGCCTTCATCTGTTCGAACAGCGTTTTTTCCTGTTCGGTCTCCAGCAGCGGCTCGACCTTCTTTTGCAGGCCGTTGACTTCGGCGGTGGAAGCGGCGGTCTCCTCGGCGAAGAACGGGCCGAGCGAGGGATCGGCGCTCTTCGAAATGGCCGACGTGCGGCGCACGCTGGTGTGGATCAGTCGATACCAATCGCTGATCATGCGTTCCTTGGCCAGCGGCTGTTGCATCATGTCACGGGTTGCCTCGGCCACGTCTTGCAAATGGCTGATGCCGATCACGGTCATCAACGTCATCATGGCGAGCACCAAGCCAAAGCCTGCGGCCAGGCGCGTGCCGATTTTCAAATTTTTCATGGTAAAAATTGCCGGTCAGGGCCGTATCGGAAATAAAGCAGTGGTGCGACTTTTGAACGCGAACCGGGCAGAAGAAGTGAATTGCCCCGAAGAATCAATAGTTTAGCACAGCAATTAATTTACTGCTGTAATAAATAAATGTGATAACGGGTCGTTAAATATGTCGAAAAAGTAATTTCACCGGGCTTTACCGGTGACGCCGGAGCACTTACCATCGTGAGACCGCGTTGTGGACCATCGCGCCGGAAAAATTTGAGCTGTAGCGCCTGGCACCGGCATCGGCCGCGCCGCTGCGCCGGTTCAACGCCGACCTGGTCCAAGGCCATTTCGAGCGCGGAGGATCGACGCGATACGCGGCGGCCACCATCGTCGTCGACCAAGTGATCGTGTTCCGCCAGTTGTCGCCGGCGGCACGGTCTACTTTGAGACCGAGGATTTGAAGTAAGGGAACTGCTCCCGGTGGAGGACCACGCGGGCTTTCTTAGTACTCGGGCGCGACCAGCCTTTCACCGCGCCATCTGCGCGCACATGTCATGAAGCACAACGTGCCTTATGGCGCGCAGCAGGCGCAACTCACCGGCGATATGGGCGCGTGCGGCGACAGGGTCGGGACTGCGGTCGGCCTGCTCGCGGACACCGGCTTCTATTTCTTCGATCAGCTTGTCGGCGGCCGCCGGAAGCGCGGTCAGGAAACGTTCCATTTCCCTCAGGGCGGTCCCGCGCGCCAGGCCCAGGCTAACGCCCGCAGCGAGGACGTGCTCGCGCCGCACGTCGCCAAAATGCCGAATGCCCGGCAGCGAAAAGGCCAATTCGCTGCGTGGCCATTTGGCTTTCTCGGCGGCGAAGGCGCGCGTGTCGTACACGGTGGTGCACAGCATGTCGTAGGCCGGTGCGACGTCGATGCCGTTCGCGTCGACCGTGAACGAAATGTTCTTCAAATGGTTGTCGCCATTGCCGACGAGGATATTAAACAGCACCCAGCGGTACAGCTGCAAACGCGCCGCCGCTTTCGCCCGGCATTGTCCGATCGCCTCCACCAGCGTGTCCAGATGCGCGGCGGAATATTTGAAGTTGCGTGCCTTGTTGAGCAACTGGCAGGTGTCGATCACATGGCGCCGCCTGACCAGGTCGGCCCTCGCGGCCAGATCCCTGGTGGATTCCGCAGGCCGAACGCGGTCGAAACGGTCGATCAAGTAGACCGGCTGTGGCGCGTACAGACGATGCACGCCAGGCACATTCATGCCCACTCGCCGGGCCAGGCGCATGATGAAATATTCGTTCATCACCGAGGCCGGATAGTCGCCGCTTTGATGGTTGGGCTTGAGTATCTGGGTGGAGGGGGTGGCCGGCAGCGGCTCGTACAGCTCGCCGGCATCCAGTATCACCAGCATCTTGTGCTGGGCGCCCGCCAGCGACATGCGCTTGGGCGCGTCCCTGGTGCATGAGGATCAAATTCGGGACAACACAAACGATGCGATCGCATCGTTTTTACCTTCCACATTGGAAAACTCACACGAAACGATGCAGTTGCATCGATAAAAAAAAAAGGACCGCGAAGTTGCCTTCAACGGTCCTTTTTATTCGAGCCCAACGAAGCCTACTCGGCGGTCGCAGCGGCCTTCTTCGGCG
>JBDSKP010000428.1:0-3903 GCA_039916925.1 Duganella sp. | reverse complement strand
GGTGGCGGCGCCGGCCCCGCGCCAGAACCCGCTGGTGTCGGACGCGGTGCGCCGCGCCATGGTGCGGCGGGTAGCCAAACAGGGCGTCAAGGACACGGTGGTGCTCGGCGCGCTCGAGGCCGTGCCGCGCCATATGTTCATGGAGGAGGCGCTGGCCTCGCAGGCCTACATCGACGCCTCGCTGCCGATCGGCCACCAGCAGACCATTTCCCAGCCGTACATCGTCGCCCGCATGATCGAGGTGATGCGCAACGGTGGGCAGGGCGGCGGGCTCAAACGGGTGCTCGAGATCGGCACCGGCTGCGGCTACCAGGCGGCGGTGCTGGCGCGGGTGGCGCAGGAGGTTTATTCCATCGAGCGTATCAAGCCTCTGCACGAGCTCGCCAAGAACAATTTGCGGCCCTTGCGTGTGCCGAATCTACGCTTGCATTACGGAGATGGTATGCTTGGCCTGCCGCAAGCGGCGCCGTTTGATGGCATCATACTGGCCGCGGCCGGTTTGGAGGTGCCGCAAGCATTGCTCGAACAGCTGGCCATGGGCGGCCGGCTGGTGGCGCCGGTCGGCGCCCGCGCGCAACGTCTGGAACTGATTACCCGCATCGGCAAGAAGGAATGGACCAGCGAAACGCTGGAAGATTGCCATTTCGTGCCTTTGCGTCCGGGCACGGTGTGATCGCTCACGCCCGGTCCGCACGACACAGAACGCACCACACTGAAACATAAGATGAGAATGACAAATAAAAGTAATGTGCTCGTATTGAGCTTGGCGCTCGCTTTCCTGAGCGCCTGCAGCACCACCCCGAACCAGGCCCCGGTGATCGACCGCCCGGTGTCGAACCCGCCAGTCAAATCCGCCACGCCGAGCGAAACGGCGCAAGTGTCGCGCGACGAGCGCGGCCTGTACACCGTCAAGAAGGGCGACACGCTGATCCGTATCGCGCTCGAATACGGCCAGAACTACCGCGATCTGGTGGCCTGGAACAACCTGGCCAACCCGAACGACATTAAGGTCGACCAGGTGCTGCGGGTGCTGCCGCCCGACGCCGCCGGCAACGGCGTGGAGACGGCCGTCGTCATCATGCCGCCGAGCGACAAGACGCCGCCGCCGGCGCCGGTGGTCAAGAAAGCCGGCCCCAAAGGCGAGAAGCGCCCGTACACCGACGCCACCTTGGCCGAGCTGCAGCGCGCCGACAATGGCAAGGAAGTGGCCGCCAACGGCGCGGCGGCGCCGGCCGCGCCGGCGGCTTCGGCTCCGGCGGCGGCCCCGGCCGCCCGTCCGCCGGCGGCGCCCGCCGCGCCGGCTGCCGGCGCCGCCGACGACGACAAGCTGAGCTGGATGTGGCCGTCCGAAGGCAAGGTCATCGCCACCTTCGACGAGGGCAAGAACAAGGGCGTCGACATCGCCGGCAAGGCGGGCCAGCATGTCGTTGCCGCCGGCGCTGGAAAAGTCATGTATGCCGGCAGCGGCATCCGCGGTTATGGTAATCTTGTTATTGTGAAGCATAGTAATAGCTTGTTGTCGGCCTATGCCCATAACCGCAGCATCGTGGTCAAGGAAGGCCAGACCGTGAACAAGGGACAAATGATTGCCGAGATGGGCGATTCGGACGCCGACGCCGTCAAGCTGCACTTTGAAATCAGGCAGCAGGGCAAACCGGTGGACCCGTCCAAATTCCTGCCTAACCGCTAGCCGAGCCATGAAACAGACGCCGCCCGACCCGATGGATGACGACCCGGCCCCGGAGGAATTCCAGGACGAGTCGAGCGACGATGTCGTGGTCGACGCCATGGACGGTGCGGACGGTGCGGACGGCGGCGGTCCGCTGCCGGAGGCGGCGGTGCTCGAGGTCGACGAGCTCAAAAAGGTGCTGGCGGCCGAGTTGTCGACCGACACCACCCAGCACTACCTGAACCAGATCGGCACCCGGCCGCTGCTGACGGCGCCGCAGGAGGTGCACTACGCCACCCTGGCCAAGGCCGGCGACTTCAGCGCCCGCCAGACCATGATCGAGCACAATCTGCGGCTGGTCGTGTCCATCGCCAAGCACTACATCAACCGCGGCGTGGTGCTGCTCGACATGATCGAGGAGGGCAACATCGGCCTGATGCGCGCGATCGACAAGTTCGAGCCCGAGCGCGGCTTCCGCTTCTCGACCTACGCCACCTGGTGGATACGCCAGAGCATCGAGCGCGCCATCATGAACCAGGCGCGCACGGTGCGCCTGCCGGTGCACATGGTGCGCGAACTGAATCAGATCCTGCGCGGCAAATACCATCTGGAAGCCCAGCACCACAACGGCAAGGACGCCACCGCCGAGGACATCGCCGAGCTGGTCGGCCGGCCGGTGGAGGAGGTGCAGGACATCCTGGCGCTGTCCGAGCACGCCACCTCGCTCGACGCCCCGCTCGACAACGATCCGCAGTCGTCGCTGATGGACATGCTGCCCGGCGACAGCGAGGACAGCCCCGACGCCCGCGCCGAGCATCAGGAAATGACGGTGCTGATGCGCGACTGGCTCACCAAGCTGCCGGACAAGCAACGCATCGTCATCATGCGCCGTTTCGGCCTCGACAACGACGACCCCGCCACCCTGGAAACCCTGGCCGAGGAGATGGGCGTCACCCGCGAGCGCGTGCGCCAGATCCAGCAGGAGGCGCTGGTCAAGCTCAAGCGGGCCATGGCCGCGCGCGGCGTGGTGCGCGATTCGCTGCTGTAGCCATTTTTTTCAAGCCGTTTCCCCTCTTCGCGTTCTGCTATCATATCGGCCCCGGCGCGGCCCCGGCCGGCGGCCCGCCGGCGCGGCGGCGCCAGCCATTCCTTCGTTAAAATTAAATTTTATGCAAGATATTATCCTCGACATCAAATCGCTCGACATGGACGCCCGTGGCGTCGGCCATTTGCACAATGAAGACGGTTCGCAGGGCAAGGTGGTGTTTGTCGAGGGCGCGCTGCCGGGCGAGAAGGTCAGTTTTTACACGTTCAAAAAGAAGAAGAACTGGGAAATGGCGCGCATGACGGCGCTGCACCACGAGTCGCCGATGCGGGTCACGCCCAAGTGCAAGCATTTCGACTACTGCGGCGGCTGCTCGATGCAGCATCTGGAGCCGACCGCGCAGGTGGCCATCAAGCAGCGCGTGCTCGAGGACAACCTGCGCCACATCGGCAAGGTCAAGCCGCTGACGGTGATGCGGCCGCTGTACGGCCCGACCTGGGGCTACCGCTACCGCGCGCGGCTGTCGGTACGCCACGTGGCCAAGAAGGGCACGGTGCTGGTCGGCTTCCACGAGAAAAAATCGGTGTTCGTGGCCGATATCGACAGCTGCGAGATCCTGCCGCGCCACGTGTCGGACCTGCTGCTGCCGCTGCGCGCGCTGATCGGTTCGCTGTCGCTGTACGACCAGGTGCCGCAGATCGAGGTGGCCATCGGCGAGGGCGTCACCGCGCTGGTGCTGCGCATCATGGCGCCGCTGACCGCCGACGACGAGGCCAAGCTCAAGACGTTCGCCGACCTGCACCGGATTCAATTCTGGCTGCAGACCAAGGGACCGGAGACGGCCGCGCCGTTCTATCCGCTCGACGACGACTTGCATTATTTGCTGCCCGAATTCGGCATCAAGATGCCGTTCAAGCCGGTCGACTTCACGCAGGTCAACCACTACATCAACCGCGTGTTGGTGGGCAAGGCGCTGCGTTTGCTGGAAGTGCAAGCGGACGACCGCGTGGCCGACCTGTTCTGCGGCCTGGGTAATTTCACCCTGCCGCTGGCGACGCAGGCGCGCGAGGTGCTGGGCATCGAGGGCAGCGAGACCCTGGTGCAGCGCTCGCGCGAGAACGCCGCGCTGAATGGTCTGGCGGCCAACACCGCGTTTCAGGCGCGCAATCTTTTCGAGATGACGCCGGCC
>JBDSKP010000427.1:0-2369 GCA_039916925.1 Duganella sp. | reverse complement strand
CACCGTGGGCACGGTCGCTTTCGTCGTCGGCAGCATCGCCGGCGGCTACTTCACGTCGTGGCTCAGCCTCAAACGCGCCATCCTGTGGCTGATCCTCGCGGTCAACCTGCCCAACGCCGCCTTCTATCTGCTGTCGCACTTCCAGCCGACCGACCTGACGGTGATCGGCGCGGCGCTCAGCGTCGAGATGTTCGGCTACGGCTTCGGCTTCGTCGGCCTGATTCTGTACATGATGCAGGTGGTCGCGCCGGGCAAATACCAGACCGCGCACTACGCCTTCGCCACCGGCATCATGCAGCTCGGTTTTGTCCTGTTCAAATTATTCAGCGGCGACATCCAGATCGCCCTCGGCTACCGCCAGTTCTTCGTCTGGGTGATGCTGTGCGCGATCCCGGTCGCCATCCTCTCGCAGATCATTCCGATGACCGCGCGCCCGCCGCGGCAAGAGGAAGCGGTGGCGCGGGCGGCCCACGCCGGGTAGGCGGGAGCCGGGTGGTTGCGCGACCAGCGCACACTTGAATTAAGCGCATCAACCATGATTTATGTAACAATACGCTGGTTTGACCGGTGCGCTCTTTTACTTCCCGGAAAGGGATCGTAGAATGTGCGGTTTGCCGGATTGCGCGCAGCGCGGCCCATAACTCCAATAGCGACGGCATGGCGCTTCAGTTTCAGCGCCGGCCATCCCATGTCTTTGATTGAAGGATTAAACATGTCCCATATTCGTCTCGCTCGTATTAGTCTGATCCTGGCCGCCATCGGCCTGAACGCGGTACCGGCCATGCTGGGTGTGACCGCCGCCCACGCGCAGGACAAGGAAAAAGAAAAAGCCGCCGCCGCAGCGCCGAAGGATGCCGTCCGTCCCGAAATCTTCAAACTGATCGATCCGGCGCAGACCAAGGCGCTGCTCGACGCCAAGAACTTCCAGGAATACCAGACCCGCATCGACAGCGCGGCCGCCATGCCGAACCTGACACCTTACGAATCGTTTGTGCTGAACCAGATGCGCGTGCAACTGGGCCAGACGAGCGGCAACAACGAACTGACCCTGAAAGCGCTGGAAGCGATGATCGAGTCGGGCCGCCTGAAGCAGGAAGACAAACTGCGCTTCATCGACGCCATCGGCGGCATCTACTACAGCTCCGTCAAGGACTACGACAAGGCCATCACGTGGTTCAACCGCTATGGCACCGAATCGGGCGACACCGCCAAGCAACGCGAATACATCGTGCGCTCGTACTTCCTGAAGAACGACTTCGCCACCGCCAAGACCGAGGTGCTGAAGGATATCGACGCGGCGAAAAAAGCCGGCAAGGCGCCAGCAAAGGACGAACTCAATTTGCTGGGTAACGTCGGCATCAAACTGAAGGACACCGAACTGTATCTGCAGGCGATCGAAGAGCTGGTGCGCTACTACCCTTCGGAAGACTACTGGTTCGACCTGCTGAACCGCACCCGTGGCAAGAAGACCTATGCCGCACGCCTGGACTTGGACATGGCGCGTCTGAAGGCCGTCGCGGCGCCGTCGAAGATGGAGCCTGAGGACTACGTCGAACAGGCCGAGCTGGCCGTGCTGGGCGGCTTCTTCACCGAAGGTAAAATCGCGATGGACAAGGCTTATCCGGGCGCCATCCCGGCGGGCAAAGACAAGGCCGCGATCCAGAAGATCCGCGACAGCGCCAACAAGGGCGCCGCCGACGACGCCAAGAACATCGATTCCGGTGTCGCCTCCGCGCAGAAGTCGAAGGACGGCGTGGGCTTGGTCAACCTGGGTTACAACTTCATCACCCTGGGCCAGTTCGACAAGGGTATCGACCTGATGAAGCAAGGTATCGCCAAGGGCGTGTCGAAGAATCCTGAAGACGCCAAACTGCGTCTGGGCTACGCGCTGGCGTTGGCCGGCAAGAAGGACGAATCGGTCAAGCTGCTGGAAACGGTCACCGGCAACGACGGCCGCGGCGACCTGGCGCGCTACTGGATCATGTATCAGAACAAACCTGCGGCCGCTGCGAAATAAACGCAGCGCGGTGTTAAAAATGCCGGCTTGAAGCCGGCATTTTTTTCGAGCTTTTTTAGCTTATCCCTGACGGTTGCCAACCACCGTCGGCGCACTATACATCCTCGTGTCGTAGTAATAATCGACGCTGCCACCTTGCACGACCGCGTACTGCGCATGGGCCGATATCGCCACCCAAAACAGCAAGCAAAACGCGAGCAAACCTATTTAGGCAACACCTTGCAATCCGCTCCCCTCGCGTTCAACGTTTCATCGCCGACGACAGCGTTTGCAGCAGCTGATGCTCGCCGTCGGCGCTCAACTCCCAGAACATCGCTCCGCGCAGCTGCTTCGACTTGATGAAGCGCGCCTT
>JBDSKP010000426.1:0-5747 GCA_039916925.1 Duganella sp. | reverse complement strand
GGCGCGCAGCTCCAGGGTGCGCGAGATGGCGGGGTCCAGCGTCGTCAGCGTGATGGCGACGCCGGCCTGCCGCTTGGCCGCCATCGCCGCGAGGATGTCGATATCCCGCTCGATCAGCGACGATTTGGTGATCAGGCCGACCGGGTGCTGGCATTCCTGCAGCACTTCCAGCACGCGGCGCGTGAGCTTGCGCTCGCGCTCGCAGGGCTGGTAGGCGTCGGTGTTGACGCCCAGCGCGATCGACTCGGGCTCGTAGCCGGTCTTGGCCAGTTCGCGCCGCAACATTTCCGGCGCATTGACCTTGGCGAAGATCTTGCTCTCGAAGTCCATGCCGGGCGACAGGCCGAGATAGCTGTGCGTGGGCCGGGCGAAACAATAAATGCAGCCATGCTCGCACCCGCGATACGGGTTGAGCGAGACGCTGAAAGGCAGGTCCGGCGAGGCGTTACGGCTCAAGATCGATTTGCAATATTCGTCGGTGACTTGGGTTTTCCATGGCGACGCCTCCTCTTCCTCGCGCTCCCAGCCGTCGTCATAGGCTACGCGCGCGTTCACCTCGAACCGCCCCTGCAGGTTCGATACCGCGCCGCGCCCCTTTTGCGCCTTCAGCGGAGGGGGCGGCAGCATCACGTGCTCTTGATTGTTGTCGTCGTGGTTCATGGCGGGGCGGTCGAAACCGCTATTTACTGTATATATACTCAGTATTCTATGCGCTCCAAATGACCATATCAAGCGAAAAATCAAAGGTGCGGCCCTGGCGTCTTTGGCGCCCGCGCCCGAACTGGTATCATGCGGGGCTTCCGGGGGAAAGACTTTCCCCGCGCCACGCGCGCCCCCAACCCCACATTCCGCCGGGCTGCCACCCCAGGCAGCGGCCCGGCTCACTCTACGCGAGCTAAACATGAACAATTCGACTCAACCGTTGCCGTCTTTTTTTAGCCGGATATCGATCGCCATCGGCGCCTTCTTCCGCGCGCTGTCCGACGCCGAATACGCCGCGCGGCTGGCGCGCATCGCCGCTGGCGAGCCGCAGCCGTCCGCCGCGCCGGTTTCCGCTCCCCCTCCCCCTCCCGCTCCCGCCCCGGCGCCCGTTCCGACCCCAGCCCCCGCTCCCGCCCCGGTCACGCTGCGCGTCGCCACGCCGGACGCCGCGCTCCAGCTGCTTGGCCTGTTCCAGCGCGAGGCGCGCCTGATCGATTTCACGCAAGAGAACCTGAGCGCCTATTCGGACGCCGACATCGGCGCGGCCGCGCGCGTGGTGCACGAAGGCTGCGGCAAGGTGCTGCGCGAGCACTTCACCATCGAAGCCGTTCGCAGCGAGGCCGAAGGCAGCCGCGTGGTGCTGGAGGAAGGCTTTGACGCCAGCGCCGTGCGCCTGACCGGCAATGTGGTCGGCAAGGCGCCGTTCCGCGGCGCGTTGAGCCATCGCGGTTGGCGCGCATCGAACGTGCGCCTGCCGAAACTGGCCGAAGCCCACGACGCGGCCATCCTGGCACCGGCGGAGGTGGAATTATGAGCGACCCACGCTACGCCATCGGCATCGACCTTGGCACCACCCACAGCGCGCTGTCGTATGTCGACCTGACCACCAGCGACGGCGAAAAAACCCAACACGGCGTGCTGGCCATTCCGCAGTTGACCGCGCCGGGCACGGTGGAAGACCTGCAGCTGCTGCCGTCCTTCCTGTATCTGCCGCACGCCGACGAACTGGCGCCGGGCGAATTGAGCCTGCCGTGGCAGCAATCGGCGGCCGAACAAACCGGCGTGGCCGGCGAAATGGCGCGCAGCCGTGGCGCCACCACGCCGATCCGCCTGGTCTCCAGCGCCAAGAGCTGGTTGAGCCACCCGGGCGTGGACCGTCGCGGCGCGCTGCTGCCGAACGACGCGCCCGAGGAAGTCACGCGCGTGTCGCCGCTGGAGGCGTCGACCCGCTATCTGTCGCACCTGCGCCAGGCGTGGGAACAGGCGCACCCGGAGGCGCCGTTCGGCGAGCAGGCGGTGACCGTGACGATCCCCGCCTCGTTCGATCCGGGCGCGCGCGAACTGACCGCCGACGCGGCGCGCGCGGCCGGCTACACCAATCTGACGCTGCTGGAAGAGCCGCAGGCGGCCCTGTACAGCTGGATCCAGGGCAGCGAAGGCCGCTGGCGCAAGGAAGTCAAACCCGGCGACATCATTCTGGTGGTGGACGTCGGCGGCGGCACCAGCGACTTTTCGCTGATCGCCGTGCTCGAACGCGACGGCGTGCTGGAACCGCATCGCATCGCGGTGGGCGACCACATTCTGCTCGGCGGCGACAACATGGACCTGGCGCTGGCGCATCTGGTGGCGCGCAAGCTGGCCGCCAACGGCTCGCAACTGGACGCCTGGCAGATGCGCGCGCTGACCTACGGCTGCCGCACGGCCAAGGAAAAACTGCTGGCCGACGCCAGCGTCGAGATGTGGCCCATCGTGGTGCCCAGCCGTGGCTCGAAGCTGATCGGCGGTTCGATCCGCACGGAGCTCACGCGCGATGAAGTAACCACCTTTATTCTCGATGGCTTCTTCCCGGCGGTGGACGCGGCGGCGCGGCCGGCGGCGCGCACCCGCGCCGGCCTGACGCAGCTTGGCCTGCCGTACGCGCAGGACGCCGGGATCACCCGCCACCTGGCGGCGTTCCTGGCGCGCCAGGTCGGCGCCACCAGCGAACTGGAAGGCTACGCCGGCCGGCACAGCGCGGAGGCGGCCTTCCTGCATCCGACGGCGGTGCTGTTCAACGGCGGCGTGTTCAAGTCGGAGTTGCTGGCGCAACGCGTCATGGGCACCCTCAACGACTGGCTGTACATGGAAGGCGCCGAGCCGGCGCGCATGCTGGGCGGCGCGGACCTGGACCTGGCGGTGGCGCGCGGCGCGGCGTACTACAGCTATGTGCGGCGCGGCAGCGGCGTGCGCATTCGCGGCGGTACGGCGCGCGCCTACTACGTGGCGATCGAGTCGTCGATGCCGGCCATCCCGGGCATGGAACCACCGATCCAGGCGCTGTGCGTGGCGCCGTTCGGCATGGAGGAAGGCAGCGAGATCGAACTGCCTAACCAGGAGTTCGGACTGGTCGTCGGCGAGCCGGTGCAGTTCCGCTTCTTCGGTTCCTCGGTGCGCCGCCAGGACCAGATCGGCGACCTGCTGGACTTCTGGGGCCCGGATGAACTGATCGAGTTGAACGAGATCCAGGCCACGCTGTCGCCGGAAGGCCGCCAGGCCGGGGATGTGGTGCAGGTGCGCCTGCACGCGATGGCGACCGAATCGGGCACGCTCGAATTGCAGGCGGTGGCCAACGACGGCCAGCGCTGGAAAGTGGAATTCGACGTGCGCTCGGGCGGCACCGAAAGCGCCGCCGCCTGAGCATGAGCCAATACATCGTCAGCATCGACCTTGGCACCACCAACACGGTGCTGGCCTATTCGGCGCCCGGCAAAGCCGACATCGAGTTGTTCGACATCGAACAGCTGGTTGCGCCGGGCGAGGTTGGCGCTGGCGCGCTGCTGCCGTCCGTGCGCTATCACCCCGCCGAGGGCGAGCTGGCCGACGGCGAGTTGCAGTTGCCATGGCCGCAGGCCGACGTCGCGGGCTTGAAGCAGGTTGTGATCGGGCGCCTGGCGCGCAAGCTGGGCGCGCAGGTGCCAGGGCGTCTGGTGGCCAGCGCCAAGAGCTGGCTGTCGCATCCCAACGTGGACCGCACGGCCGCGATCCTGCCGTGGGGCTCCGAGGCCGACGTGGCCAAGGTGTCGCCGGTGGCGGCCAGCGCTTCCTATCTCGCGCATCTGCGCTGCGCGTGGAATACACGCTTTCCCTCGCATCCGCTGGAACGGCAGCAGATCGTTCTGACGATTCCCGCCTCCTTCGACGAGGGCGCGCGGGCGTTGACGCTTGAAGCGGCGCGCATCGCGGGCCTGTCCGGCCTGCGGTTGCTGGAGGAGCCGCAGGCGGCCTTCTACGATTGGCTGTTCCGCCAGCGCGCCACGCTGGCCGCCGATCTGGCCGAAACACGGCTGCTGTTGGTGTGCGACGTCGGCGGCGGCACCACCGACTTCAGTCTGATCAAAGTCGAGATGATCGACGGCCAGCCGGAGATCAGCCGTATCGGCGTCGGCAACCACCTGATCCTCGGCGGCGACAATATGGATCTGGCGCTGGCGCATCTGGTCGAGACGCGCATGGCGGCCGGTCAGCCCGGCGACGCCCCGGCCGCGCGCCTGTCGTCGAGCCGCCTCGCGCAGTTGGCGGAGCGCTGCCGGGCGGCGAAAGAGCTGCTGCTGGCGGCCGACGCGCCGGAGCGCGCCACCGTCACCCTGCTCGGCTCGGGCTCGCGCCTGATCGGCGGTTCCCGCTCGGCGGAGCTGACGCGCGACGAAGTGGCGGCGCTGGTGGTGGACGGTTTCTTCCCATTGAACCCATCGCGCGAGCCGGCCACTCGCGTACGCGGCGCGATCATCGAATTCGGCCTGCCCTACGCCAGCGACGCCGCCATCACGCGTCATCTCGCGGGCTTTCTGCGCCAGCACGCCGCGGCCGCCCGCGATGCATTGGGCCTGCCGGCCGACGACCACGCGACGATACCGGTTCCCGACACGCTGCTGCTGAATGGCGGCGTTTTCCGCGCCGACGCCCTCAGCCGCCGTTTGGAGGAAGTACTCTCCAACTGGCGCGGCCAGGCGCTGCGGGTTTTGAACAATGACGATCCCGACGTCGCCGTCGCGCGCGGCGGCGTGGCCTACGCGCTCGGTCAAACCGGTCGGGCGCCGGTGATCGGCGGCGGCTCGCCGCGCAGCTACTTCCTGCTGCTGGACGACGAACAGCGCGCCGACAAGCCGCGCCGCGCCGTGTGCATCCTGCCGCGCGGCAGCGCCGAGAACCGCGAAATCCTGCTGGCCGAACGCACCTTCGCGCTGCGCCTTGGCCGGCCGGTGCGCTTCCACCTGGCCTCGTCGACGTCCGACGCCACGCCGCCGCGGGCCGGGGAGCTGGTCCAACTGCCGCCTGACGATTACGTCCAGCTGCCGCCGATAGCGACCGTGCTGCGCGACAGCGGCGCCGCGGACTCCCGCAAGGAAATCCCGGTGCGGCTGGCCGCAACGCTGAGCGAAGTCGGCACGCTGGAGGTGCATTGCGTGGCGATCGAGGGCGCGCAGCGTTGGCTGCTGGAGTTCCAGCTGCGCGGCGACACCGGCATCGCGGAAACCGACGACATCGCCGCCGCCGGGGCCGCAGGAACACGCGAAGCGCCGATGCCGGCGGGCCTGAACGCGGCCCTCGACAAGATAGACCGCATCTTCGGCAGCCGCGCGCAGCAGGTCGACGTCAAAGAGGTCAAGCAGCTGCGCGGGCAGCTGGAGCACCTGCTGGGCGGCCGCGAAAGCTGGACCACGCCGCTGCTGCGCCGCCTGTTCGACGCGCTGCTCGAACGCGCCAAGGGGCGCCGCCGGTCGTCCGAACACGAGCGCGCATGGCTCAATCTGAGCGGCTACTGCCTGCGTCCCGGCTTCGGCCATCCGCTCGACGAGTGGCGCATCGAGCGCTTGTGGGCGATGTTCGAGGCCGGCGCGCAGCATCACAAGGACAGCCAGGTCTGCGCCGAATGGTGGACCTTGTGGCGCCGAGTTGCCGGCGGCTTGAGCGTCGAGGCGCAGTTGCGCGTCCTCGACGATTTCGCCTTCAATGTGCAGGCGGACGCGCAGGAGCGCGGGCGCCGCCCGCAAACGCTGGTCAGCGGC
>JBDSKP010000425.1:0-3443 GCA_039916925.1 Duganella sp. | reverse complement strand
GCTACACGAGCTCGACCTAAAATCCGGGGTCAGGTCTAACATTACTACATGAGCTCGACCTTATGGCGTCAGCGCGGAGGAATTTCCATGCTAACGGACGAGGCCGTGTAGCAATGTTAGACTTGACCCCGGAGTTGTTTTACAGCGCGCGGGCGATCAGCAGCTTTTGGATGTCGCTGGTGCCTTCGTAGATCTGGCACACGCGCACGTCCCTGTATATGCGCTCGACCGGGAAGTCCGAGACGTAGCCGTAGCCGCCGTGTACCTGGATGGCGTCCGAGCACACCTTTTCCGCCATCTCGGAGGCGAACAGCTTGGCCATCGCGGCCTCTTTCAAACACGGCAGGCCGGCGTCCTTCATCGAGGCCGCGTGGCGGATCAGTTGTCGTGCCGCTTCGATTTGCGTGGCCATGTCGGCCAGCCGGAATTGCACCGCCTGGTGCTCGAAGATCGGTTTGCCGAAGCTCTCGCGCTCGCGCGCGTACGCCAGCGCGGCCTCGTACGCGGCGCGTGCCATGCCCACCGCTTGCGAGGCGATGCCGATGCGCCCGCCCTCCAGCCCCGACAACGCGATCTTGTAGCCCTGGCCCTCCTCGCCGATCAGATTCTCGCCCGGGATGCGGCAGTTCTCGAACAGGATCTGCGCCGTGTCCGACGAGTGCTGTCCCATCTTTTGCTCCAGTCCGGCGACGGTGTAGCCCGGCGCCGACGTCGGCACCCAGAACGCGCTGATGCCCTTCTTGCCGGCGGCCTTGTCGGTCACGGCCAGGACGATGGCGACGTCGGCGTATTTGCCGCTGGTGATGAATTGCTTGACGCCGTTGATGACGTAGTCGCCGCCATCCCGCGTGGCGGTGGTGCGCAGCGCGGCGGCGTCGCTGCCGGTGTGCGGTTCGGTCAGGCAGAACGCGCCCAGCATGTCGCCTTGCGCCAAGGGACGCAGCCATTGTTCCTTCTGGCGGTCGTTGGCGTACATCATGGCGATGCTGCACACCGGGCAGTTGTTGACCGAGATGATGGTGGACGTGCCGCCGTCACCGGCCGCGATCTCCTCCAACACCAGCGCCAGCGAGACGTAATCCATGCCGGCGCCGCCCAGCGCCTCCGGCACGGCGACGCCGAAGGCGCCCAGCGCGGCCAGTTCCTTCAATTCCTCTTTCGGGAAGTGGTGTTCCTGGTCCCAGCGCGCGGCCTGCGGCGCCAGACGCTCCTGGGCGAAGGTGCGCAGCGCGTCGCGGATCATTTCGTGTTCTTCGGTCAGTATCATGTCGTCTCTTGTTTATAGTTTTTAACCCGCAACCCGCGATGCCTTGGGGGCGTACCCAGCCGGGGACGCCGAGTCCCCGCCTGGCTGTGCGGGGTTCGCCTTTGATGGTCGCGCCGTTACCAGCCGATCGGCGTGCCGTCGTAGTTGCGGTAGACGGCACGCTCCGACGCCGGCAACGCCGCCAGCGTCTCGCGGATGCCGCCGGCGCTTTCCTCCACCGAGATGTCGGCGCCCTCGCCGCCCATCTCCGTGCGCACCCAGCCCGGATGGAAGGCGACGCAGGTGGCGCCCTGCTTGCCGTACACCAGCGCCGTGTCGATCAGCACCGAGTTCAGCGCGGCCTTGCTGGCGCGGTACAGCGAGCCGCTCGGGCTGCCGCGCTCGCTCAGCGATCCCATCTTCGACGACAGCACCGCCAGCTTGCCGCGCGCCGCGCACACCATCGGCGCGATGATCGGCAGCAGCCGCATCGCCGCCAGCACGTTGGCGTGCATCACCGAATCGAAGTCGGCCTGCGACGGAAAACCGTCATGGCGCGGGCCGTACACGCCGGCGTTCAAGATGGCGACGTTGAGTTCCTCGCCGTCGAGCTTCCAGCCGATGCCGGCGCACGCCTCGACGTTGGTGACGTCGAGCTGGTGCGGTTCGGCGCCCAGCGCGCCGAGCGCCGCGCGGTCGTCGGCCTTGCGGGCGGTGGCGATGACGCGCCAACCGTCCGCCAGGTATTGCTTGACGAGCTCGAGCCCGATGCCGCGCGAGGCGCCGATGATCAGTGCGGTCGCCATCGATTACACCAGCTCGATGGCCATGGCGGTCGCCTCGCCGCCGCCGATGCACAGCGCGGCCACGCCCTTCTTGCCGCCGGTGCGCTTGAGCGCGCCGATCAAGGTGACGAGGATGCGCGCGCCCGAGGCGCCGATCGGGTGGCCCAGCGCGCAGGCGCCGCCGTGCACGTTGATCTTGCTGTGCGGGATGTCGAGGTCGCGCATCGCCGCCATCGGTACGGCGGCGAACGCCTCGTTGATTTCGAACAGGTCGACGTCCCCGCTGGCCCAGCCGATTTTCTTGTACAGCTTTTCGACCGCGCCGATCGGCGCCGTCGTGAACAGGTTCGGTTCCTGCGCGAACGTGGCGTGGCCGTGGATTTTGGCGATGACGGTCGCGCCCAGCCGCTTGGCGGTCGATTCGCGCATCATCACCAGCGCGGCGGCGCCGTCGTTGATCGACGACGACGACGCGGCCGTGATGGTGCCGTCCTTCTTGAACGCGGCGCGCAAGGTCGGGATCTTCTCGGTCCTGGCCTTCAACGGGCCTTCGTCCTTGTCGATGACGGTGTCGCCGGCGCGGCTGGTGACGGTGACGGGCGCGATCTCCCATTTGAACCAGCCTTCGCTGGTGGCGGCCTGGGCGCGCTTGACCGATTCGATGGCGAAGTTGTCCTGCGCCTCGCGGGTGAATTCGTACTTGGCCGCGCATTCCTCGGCGAACGTGCCCATCGAGCGGCCCTCGCCGGTTTTCTCGTTGCGCGAGTAGGCGTCCTCGAGGCCGTCGTACATCATGTGGTCGAACATCATGCCGTGGCCGATGCGGTAGCCGCCGCGCGCCTTGGGAATCAGGTACGGCGCGTTGGTCATCGATTCCATGCCGCCGGCGACGACCACGTCGGCGCTGCCGGCGACCAGCTGGTCGTGCGCGAAGATGGCGGCCTGCATCGCCGAGCCGCACATCTTCGACAAGGTGACGGCGCCGGTCGATGCCGGCAGGCCGGCCTTGAGCAGGGCCTGGCGCGCGGGCGCCTGGCCCTGGCCTGCCATCAGGCAGTTGCCGAAGTAGACGTGTTCGACCAGTTTGCCGTCGATGCCGGCGCGTTCGACCGCCGCGGCGATCGCGACCGCGCCCAGGTCGTGCGCGGCCTTGCCGGAAAAGTCGCCCTGGAAGGCGCCCATGGGGGTGCGGGCCGCGCCGACGATAACAATTGGATCATTCATTTTCTAGCGTCTCCATAAAGGGTGGCGGTACCGGGATCGATACCGCCGGAATGTCGGATTGGTTCTCGTGGAAGAAACGTATGTGCTGCGGGTACGGATAGACGTCTTCGACCACGCCGTCGAGGATGCGCTGCTTGCGCGCCTGCCAGTATTCGCGCGTGAGCAGGTCGGCGTGGTGCTTCATGAAG
>JBDSKP010000424.1:0-6000 GCA_039916925.1 Duganella sp. | reverse complement strand
CGACCTTGCGTCCGGCGCGCTCGGCCGGACCGGCCTCGCTCGGATCGTTCTTCTGGCAACCGCCCAGCAGCCCCGCCGTCACCACCAGCAAGGCGCCGGCCCAGCGCACGGTCGTGCTTGTATTAGTAGCCATCATAGTCTCCCTAAAGAATCAATTATTGTCATTAACATACAACATCGCGCGCGCGGGGCGCGCACGGAACATCATAGCCGGGAGACGGCGGCGTCAGTCGATTTTCTTGGGCGGGGGCGGCGGCGTGAAGACAATGTTCTCCGACGTAGGGGCGGTGTCGGCGGCGTCCGACAGCTCCAGCCAGCTGAGCAGCTTTTCCATGCGGCGGATCAGGATGCCCTTGCCGCTGATGTAGCCGACCTGCTCGAAGTTCTCCGGCTTGCTGACCATCTTGGAGACGGTCGGCAGATTGTCGGCCAGGCGCTCGAAGGCCTTGCGCGCCTTCTGCTCCCACTTGAGCAGATTGGGTTCGTTGAAGCGGTTGCTCTCGTAATAAATGGTTAATGTCCGGTCATGATTGCCGAAACCGACAATCGCCGAACCCTTGCGCACCGTCTCCAGCACATCGTCCTTGATGCTGGCCGTCGGTACGAACAACGCCGCGCGGCCGTTCGCATCCGGGCGCTCCAGCGGCAAATCCTGTCCCATTATTACCGTCATCATGCGTCCTGTTGTTATGCCAAGGAGTTGCTGCTAGGCTATATTCCTGATTCTATATCGCTCCCTTGGTCATTACAAGGAGAATGCGCGCCGGCGTGGCGGCGGCGCGAATGCCCCATATGAATAACCGTATAATGCGGCATTCCCCATGGCAGACCCCGTTTCCTCAATGACTACATCCCGCTTCGGCGACATCCCCGAACACGCGGTCGACACGGCGCAGCGCAATGTGCGCGACACGCTGGCGCTGGCCATCGAACACGCGGCGCCGCGCGGCGCGCTGATCGTCCACGACACCCGCACCGACCTCAACCGGGCGCTGACCGAGGCCTACCGGCGTGTGGTGCCGGACGCGCGCTTCGTCGACTTCGACACCGTCTCGCCGGACGACGTGCTGGCCGCCTTCGCCGGCATGGCGGCGGGCGACCTGGTGGTGCTGATCCAATCGACCAGCTTCCGGCTCGAGGCGTTCCGCATCCGCATCGAACTGTTCAAGCGCGGGCTGAAGGTGATCGAGCACGTGCACCTGTCGCGCATGCCCGGCGAACAGGGGCTGCGCTACATCGATGCGCTGGCCTACGACCCGGCCTACTACCGCGGCGTCGGCCACGCGCTCAAGGCCCGCATCGACGGCGCGCGCCACGGCATGATCGACAGCGGCGACGGCGAGCGGCTGGTGTTCGGATCGCCGTTCGAACCGGCCAAGCTCAATATCGGCGACTACGGCGGCATGAACAACATCGGCGGCCAGTTCCCGCTGGGCGAGGTGTTCACCGAAGCGCGCGACCTGGAGGCGGTCAACGGGCGGGTGCGCATCTTCGTGTTCGGCGACACCGCCTTCCTGGTCAACAAACCGGCCACGCCGGTGACGTTGATCGTCGAAAAAGGCCGCGTGGTGGGCGCCGAAAACGCCACGCCGGAATTCGACAACATGCTCGCCATCATCCGTGCGCACGAGGGCGAGGTGTGGTTGCGGGAGCTGGGCTTCGGCATGAACCGCGCCTTCTCGCGCGAGCGCATGGTCGACGACATCGGCACCTTCGAGCGCATGTGCGGCATCCACCTGTCGCTCGGCGCCAAGCACGGGGTGTACGCCAAGCCGCAGTTCAAGCGCAAGGAGGCGCGCTACCACGTCGACGTGTTCGCGGTGACCGAGGCCGTGTATCTGGACGACGAGCAGGTGTACCGCGACGGCGCGTGGCGGGTCGACGCGTAAAACCCGCAAGGCGGCCGAAAGGGGTCGGACCCCACCGGGTCCGACCCCGGCATCCGGGGTGCGGGTTAACGCGCCAAATCGCGGTCCCACGGCGGCACCGGCTGATACTCCGCCACCAGGAAATCGATCAGCGCCCGCACCTTGGGGGACGGCTGGCGGCTGGCCGGATACAGCGCGCTCAGATAATTGAGCGGCAGCTCCCAATCGGCCAGCACCGGCACCAGCGTGCCCTCCATCAGCGCGCGCCAGGCCAGGAAGGTGGTGTTGTAGACGATGCCCAGGCCCTGCCGCGCGGCCTGCTGCAGCACCAATCCATTATTGGCCGTGAACGCGGCCCGCACCCTCACCGTGCGCCGGTCCTCCCCTTTGCTGAAATGCCACGCCGTGCCGTCGGTCAGATGGCTGAAGTGCAGGCAGCGGTGATCGTGCAAGTCCTCGGGCGTGCCCGGCACGCCGTGGCGCGCCAGATAATCGGGCGACGCGCACAGCACGCCCCGGCACGGCGCCAGCGGGCGCATGGCCAGCGCGTGCACGTCCGGGATGCCGCCCACCCGGATCGTCAGGTCGAAGCCATGCTCGATCGGATCGAGCAGCGCGTCGTCCAGGTGCAGCATCGGCGCCAGTTGCGGATGCAGCAGGTTGAAACGCGCCACCGCGCCGGCCAGCCACTCGCTGCCAAAGCTGGACGGCGCCTGTATTCGCAGCGGCCCGGCCAGTTCCGCGCCGGCCTGGGACACCACGCGCGCCGCCTCGCGCGCCTGCTCCACGGCCGCCATGCACGGCGCCAGATAGGCCTGGCCGGCGTCGGTCAGGCTCACCTCGCGCGTCGAACGGTGCAGCAGGCGCGCCCGCAGCCGGTCCTCCAGCTGCAGGATATGCTTGCTGACCATCGCCCGCGTCAGCCCCAGCCGGCGGCCCGCCTCGCTGAAGCTGCGCAGCCGCGCCACCTCGACGAAAATCTCCATTGCGCGTAATTGATCCATGTCCGATTGTCTCCATTGGGGCGACAATGTGTCAACCTTTTGCGCATTGTTTGGCGTTTCCCGGCGCCTTACAATGACCGATCATCATTATCATTCGGGAGGCGGGCATGCTGACAGACGCGCAAAAACAACAATATCAACGCGACGGCTACATTGTGCTGCCCGATTTCAAGAGCGCCGCCGAGATCGCCAAGCTGCGCTCCCGGGCGGCACAGATTGTCAACGAATTCGACCCGAAAGGGGCCGGCATCTTCAGCACGGTCGAGCAGGAAAAAACCACCGACGACTACTTCCTGCGCTCGGACAACACCGTGCGCTGCTTCTTCGAAGAGGAAGCGTTCGGCCCGGACGGCGAGCTGACACAGGACAAGTCGCTGTCGATCAACAAGATCGGCCACGCGATGCACGACCTCGACCCGGTGTTCCGCGGCTTCACGGCCGACCCGCGCCTGGTCACGGTGGCGCGCGACCTGGGCCTGGGCGACGCCCGGGTATGGCAGTCGATGTACATCTTCAAGCAGCCCGGCATCGGCGGCGAGGTGCGCTGGCACCAGGACGCCACCTACTTCGACACCGACCCGGTGAGCGTGACCACCTTCTGGTTCGCGCTGGAGGACGCCACGCTGGAAAACGGCTGCATGTGGGCCGAACCGGGCGGCCATCGCGGCCCGATGCGCGAACGCTTCCTGCGCACCGGCGACCACGTGCGCATGGAAAAACTCAGCGACATGCCCTGGCCGGACGACAGCACCGCCGTGCCACTCGAATGCAAGGCCGGCAGCCTGGTATGCTTCCACGGCCTGCTGCCGCACTACAGCGCGCCGAACCGCTCGGCCTTCTCGCGCCACGCGTACACGCTGCACGTCACCGACGGCGCCACCGCCTACTCGCCGCTGAACTGGATCCAGCGCGACGCCGGCTTCCCGGTGCGGGGCTTCCTTTGATCGTACAAATCTTCGCCGCCCACTGGGGCCACAACGAGCTGGCGCCGCAGGTGTTCATCGACCGCGTCAAGGCGGCCGGCTTCGACGGCATCGAGATGTCGCTGCCGCTGGACGCCGCCGCGCGCGAAGACTGGACCGGCCGCATCGCCGCCGCCGGCCTCGGGCTGATCGCGTCGCAATGGGAGACCGCGCTGGTGCCGGCGTTCGACGCGCACCGCGCCGCGCTGGCCGAGCTATTGAACAACGCCTGCGCCGCCGCGCCGCTGCATGTCAACTCGCAGACCGGCAAGGACTACTTCACGCCGGAGCAAAACGGCGCGCTGCTGGAACTGGCGGACGACATCTCGCGCCGGCACGGCGTGCCGATTTATCACGAGATCCACCGCAGCCGCTTCAGCGCGCACCCGATGCTGTTGCTGCCGTATCTGGCGCGGATGCCGGCGCTACGGCTGACGGCCGACCTGTCGCACTGGTGCTGCGCGTGCGAATCGCTGCTCGACGACCAGCCGCAAACGCTGGCGGCGACCTTGCCGCGCGTGCGTCACATCCACGCGCGGGTGGGCCACCCGCAAGGGCCGCAGGTGGCGGACTTCCGCGCGCCGGAAGCGCGGCCGGCGCTGGAGGCGCACCTGTCGTGGTGGGACGAGGTGCTGCGCCTGCGGCGCGCCGACGGCGCCGAGCGCATGACGCTGACGCCGGAATTCGGCCCGGTGCCGTACACGCAAACGCTGCCCTACACGCAAAAGGAAGTATCGAACGCGTGGGAGCTGAACGTGGCGATGCTGGCGCTGTTGCGCGAGCGTTATCGTTAAAAACACTGCGGACACGTGGGGCGGATTAGGCGGAACGCCGTAATCCGCCATCCATGAGCCGCCGATGCGCACGCATGGCGGATTACGCCGCGCTAATCCGCCCTACGTGTCACTGCGGCGAATCGACAGGCAATTCCACCGTCACGCAGGTGCCCTTGCCGGCGTCCGCCTCCACCCTGATCGTTCCCCGCAGCACGCCGGTGACGATGTTGTAGACGATATTCATCCCCAGCCCGGAACCGCCCTGCCCCAGCTTGGTGGTGAAGAACGGATCGAAAATCTTGCGCAGCGTTCCCGGCGTCATGCCGACGCCGTTGTCGCGGAACTCCAGCGTGACCCAGTCCTCGCTGCTGCGCCGCGCCGTGATCTTGATCGCGCCGCACTCCCGCCCGTCGAAGCCGTGCAACAGCGCGTTGCCGATCAAGTTGCTCAGCACCTGGCTCAAACTGCCCGGATAGGAGTCGAGCTCCAGATCGGCCGGAACGTCGAAGCTCACCTCGCACACACGCCGCCGCAGCTGCGTCGCGTAGGTCGCCAGCGTGTCGCGCACCACGTCCTCCAGGCGGAACACGCGCCGCTGGCCGCTGGCCTGGTCCACCGCCACCTGCTTGAACGATGTGATCAAATCGGCCGCCCGCGTCAGCGAGTTGTTCATGATGTCGCACGCCTTGCGCGCCTCGGCCAGATGCGCTTCCAGCGCCGAGCGTTTCAGGCCGCCCTCGGACGCCAGGCGCCGCTCGAAATCGCGCACCATGTCACTCAACGCGCTGGCCGTCAGCAGGCTGTTGCCGATCGGCGTGTTCAGTTCGTGCGCGACGCCGGCCACCAGCGCGCCCAGCGCCGCCATTTTCTCCGACGTCACCAGGTTGGTCTGCGCCTGCTTGAGCGTCTGCACCACCGATGCCAGGTCGCTGCGCGCCTGCTCCACGTTGCTCTTTTGCCGCTCCAGCTCCGCCAGGCTGTGTTCCAGTCCGTGCTTGGTGTCGGTCAGGCGCCGCGCCGACACCAACAACGCCGCGATCAGCGCGCTGATGATCAAGCCCGCCACGCCGATCAGCAGCACCGGCAGCGACGAGCTGCCGTAACGCGCTCCCTCGTGCCCCTGGAAGCGCATCAGCCAGCGCCGGTGGCCGACCGGCAGCACCTTGAGCGCGCTCAGGTCGACCGGTAGCAGGCTTGCCGGCTGGCCGGCATCGGCCTTGCCTTCACTGTCGTAGAGCAGCGTGTCGCTGGAGGCGGGCGGCATGGCGCTGCCGCCGTAGCCGTTGTCCTCGATGCGCACCTGCAGATGCTGAAGCAGCGGCGCGTCGATCACTTCGCGCATCAGCGTGTTGACGCGGAAGACGATGGCGACGAATCCCACCAGCGCCGC
>JBDSKP010000423.1:0-2021 GCA_039916925.1 Duganella sp. | reverse complement strand
CGGTCTCGAAAACGCGGCCAATTCGTTCGTGACGCTGACCCGCGTGGGCGGCGGCCTGTTCAACCTGATCAGCTTCGATTACTACACGGACGCGAGCGCGCTGTCGGCCGATGGCAAACCGGTCGGCGTGCTGCAGGACTGGGGCACGTGGGACACGAAGCTGAACGGCATCAGCGAGCTGCGTCTGAGCTCGGGCGCTTTCAACCAACTCGACAACATCAACGTGGCAAGCGCAAGCGCCGTTCCGGAGCCTGGCTCGCTGGCGCTGCTGTTGAGCGGCCTGTCCGTCGTCATGGTGGCGCGTCGTCGCCGTCGATAAACCTGGCGCAGGGCGTAATGCCGCTAAATTAAGGCGATTGTCGTAGGGCGGATTAGGCGGAACGCCGTAATCCGCCATGAGCCGTCGACGGCGCTTGGCGGATTACGCTGCGCTAATCCGCCCTACGTGGTTCCGATGCCCGCTTAACTTAGCGGCATTAGGCACAGGGCGCGGTTTCGACCGGCTGGCCAGGGCGGGGCTGTGGCCAGCCGGCAGGCGCACTTGTGAAAGCGCCGGCGCGATATGGCGCAATCGGGGACCTGGCTAATATTTATCAGTTACCTGAATAAACTGCGGCCGACCGGGGCGTCCAGAGTATTAATTGAAAATAGCAGCACCGCTGGGTCCGAAATCGCGTATTTGGTTGGCTACGCGAATGTTCCTTATTTTAATAAGCTGTTCAAGGAAGAATTTGGCTGCATGCCGAATTCCTTCCGGATGCTAGCCGCCCAGTAGCAGGAGCAGTCCGCCCGCGACCCGCCGTCGAACCACTCCAATTCTTCCTGCCCGCCCACCCGACTTGCGCTGTCCGCCACGGTGGAGTGTCACTATTGCCAACTTTTCTTGCAATCTCTGCGGTTTGCAAGAAATTCGATTTATGGCGATAACGTTGATCGTGATGGCCGGCCTATGTTTCCGACGTGGGCCGGGTTCCGCGCTGGTGTTCACCGGATGTTTGAAGGCGTCTGTGGCCCACTCAATTGTCGTGTTGGAAAATGTTTGTCATATATTAAAAACTTAATCGATGAATCGATTTTAGACTTGTGCGCCGCCTCTCCAGGCAGCTTGTAAGTTAAAAATAAATATAAGGGGACGAGAATGCAATTAAAGAAAATGGTGGCATGTTTGACGGCGGGCTTGCTGGTGTCGTTTGGTGCCACGGCAGAGAATTATCGCTGGGACAACGTCGCGATGGGCGGAGGCGGCTTCGTCTCGGGCATCGTGCCCAGCAAGAGCGAGCGCGGCGTGGTATACGCGCGCACCGATGTCGGCGGCGCCTACCGCTACGACAACCGTGCCGGCCGCTGGGTGGCGATGATGGACTGGGTCTCCGAGGCCGACACCGGCTTGATGGGCGTCGAATCGCTGGCGATCGACCCGCGCAACGCGGCCATTGTGTACATACTGGCCGGCACCGAATACTTCAGCAACGGCAAGACCGCGATCCTGCGCTCGACCGATTACGGCAAGACTTTCACCACGACCGACGTGACGGCGCAGTTCAAGACACACGGCAACGGCATGGGCCGCTCGAACGGCGAGCGCCTGCAGGTCGACCCGGGTTCGAGCAATGTGCTGTTCGTCGGCACCCGCCACAACGGCCTGTTCAAGAGCGTCGATTCGGGCGCCACCTGGACCCATGTGGACGGCCTGAATGTGGGCGACACGCCCAACGGCAACGGCATCAGCTTCGTGCTGCTCGATCCGGCCAGCGTCAGCAACGGCACCGCCAAGCGCATCTATGTCGGCGTCTCGCGTTACGGCTCGGTCGGCCCCAACCTGTATTTGAGCAAGGATGGCGGCGCCACCTTCGCCCCGGTCGCCGGCGCGCCGGCCGGCCTGATGCCGCAGCGCGCGGCGATCACCGCCAAGGGACGCCTGTACCTGACCTACGCCAACGGCGCCGGGCCGCACCCGATGTCCGAAAGCGAACCGATGAACAGCGGCGCGATCTGGGAGTACAACACCGTCGGCGGCGCCT
>JBDSKP010000422.1:0-1681 GCA_039916925.1 Duganella sp. | reverse complement strand
TCGACACCTGGTTTCACCAGGTCGTTCCAGTCCTTGATCTGCTTGGGGTTGCCCTTGCGTACCAGGAACACGATGGTGGAGGTGTACGGGGTGCTGTTGTGCGGCAGCTTCTTCTGCCAGTCCGGCGCCAGGATCTTGCGCTCGGCGATGGCGTCGATGTCGTAGGCCAGCGCCAGCGACACCACGTCCGCCTCCAGGCCGTCGATGACGGCGCGGCCCTGCTTGCCCGAACCGCCGTGCGATTGCTTGATCTTGACGGTATCGCCGGTCTTGGCTTTCCAGTCCTTGGCGAAGGCGGCGTTGACGTCCTGGTACAGCTCGCGCGTCGGGTCGTACGAGACGTTGAGCAGGGAGATATCGGCGGCAAGGACTGATGAAGCGGCCGTAGCGGCAAAAATGGCTGCGGCGATGATTTTTTTGGACAGCATTTGATTCCCCTGGTTGTGTTAGACCAAAGAGTAATGCCGCCCCTTATTAATTAGAACTAAGCTTTTATCAGTTCCATATGCAAAAAACTTATAAGCGGCTAGTAAAAGCGGTTGAACAGTACCACGCCCCACGTGGCCGCCGCCAGCAGGCAGGTCAACAACACCGCCGCGCTGCCGAAGTCCTTGGCGTTCTTGGACAACGGGTGGCGTTCCAGCGAAATCCTGTCGACCACGGCCTCGATCGCCGAGTTGATCAGTTCGACGATCAGCATCAGCAGCAGCACCGCGATCAGCACCAGCTTCTCGAACGCCGAGACCTTCAACACCAGCGCGATCAGCGCACCGACGACAAACACGGCTAATTCCTGGCGGAACGCGTGCTCGTGCTTCCAGGCCGACTTGAAGCCGTCGATCGAGTAGAAGAAGGCCGAAAAGATCCGTTTCAGGCCGCTTTTGCTTTTGAATTCGCTGACAGGTTCCATGGGAGGCAAACAATATAAAGATAGCGCATTATGCATCAATTCACATTTTTTTCACATTATGGTATAACGTAGTTACCGCATACCGCACCGCACCAACCACATCATGAAAATCGAAACCGTTCCCGAGCAAAAGACCACTATCCAGGTGATCGAGCGCATGGTGGCGCTACTAGACGCTCTCGCCAAGTATCCCGATCCCGTCAGCCTGAAGGAATTGTCCAAGGTGTCCGGGCTGCATCCTTCCACCGCACACCGCATCCTCAACGACATGGTGCTGACCCGTTTCGTCGACCGCATCGAGCCGGGCACCTACCGGCTCGGCATGCGGCTGTTGGAACTGGGCAACGTTGTCAAGAGCCGGCTGTCGGTGCGCGAGGCCGCGCTCGATTTCATGCGCGCATTGCACAAGAAGACGCAGCAGACCATCAACCTGTCGGTGCGCCAGGGCGACGAGATCGTCTACATCGACCGCGCCTTCTCCGAGCGCTCGGGCATGCAGGTGGTGCGCGCGATCGGCGGACGCGGTCCGCTGCACCTGACCTCGACGGGCAAGCTGTTCCTGTCGGTCGACGAGCCGAAGGCCATCCGCGCCTACGCCACGCGCACCGGCCTGGCCGGCCACAACAAAAACTCGATCACCGACCTGGCCAAGCTGGAGCGCGAATTGAGCCTGGTGCGCGCGCGCGGCTACGCCCGCGACAACGAGGAACTGGAACTGGGAGTGCGCTGCATGGCCGCCGGGATCCACGACGACACCGGCAAGCTGATCGC
>JBDSKP010000421.1:0-4956 GCA_039916925.1 Duganella sp. | reverse complement strand
TTTGTTGGCTTGAAGCGAACGCGGCCTTTAAATGCACGCTGGCCTTGCACACCGTCGGCTTGGCGGCACGCCGCTGCGCCGCGTAATAACCTGATCGGCTGACGGCAAGGACGCGACAGCTATGCTGTGCGGTGGTCAAGTAAATTCGGACACAACAATAGGTTCGCTTATTGCCATTTTCCTTTCATAGACGGCGGGCGGCAGATTGCCCAGTGCTGAATTGACGCCCTGGATCCCCGGCGGCCTTTAGCAGCGCCGGCCAGGCGATGTCCCAGCCGATACGCTCTTGCTCCAGCCGCAGCGCCTGGCCCCAGCTGTTTTTGCGCAGCGCACTGTAGACCGCCCGCTCCTCTGGCGTCAGCGTGGCGAAATCCTCGGCCGCGTGCTGCGATCTCTCTTCAGTCCACAGCGTTGCGAATTGCAACATTGTCGCTTCGTCCATCATCACCGACACCACATGCGGAAAGCGGCTGCGCGCCTGGTGCAGGATGGCGTAGCCGTGGGTGTCGATATCGCCCCAGTACACACAGGTCGCCGAGTTGATCCACGGCACCTCGCCCAGCGCGTCGACGGCGTAGCCCAGCCCCATGAAAGCCACGGCGCCGGGCATATCCTCCAACGCCAGCCCGGTCTGCAGATTCTCGACGATGACGACGGTCGACGGCCGCCACGGTATGCCGGCCAGATTCTCGACCGGCGCGCTGATGTCGCCCAACCCGCCAACCACGGCCCGCAGCGCCGGATCGAGCACGCGCATGCGCACCAGCGACGGCGCCCGCCTCAGGCCGCACAGTTGATGGAAATCCTTCCCGACGCTGTCGCCGCCCGTCGACGCCGTCACCAGCTCGGCCACCACGTTCCTGCGCGACTCCAGCCATTTGCTGTCCATGCCGGCCAGCGGCAATTGGCGCGGATACAGGCCAGAGGCGGGGTGCGCGGCCAGCCAGTCCAGCAGATCGAGCAGGCGTTGAAAGTCGGCGTCGGAATAATCGGCCAGCACGTCGTAGTGGCGCGCCAGCGCCCGGGTCAGCGCCGGCCGGCGCGCGCTGGCGTGCGTGAAACGCGAGAGGGCACGGTCCCAGCGCTCCCGCTCGCCGATCCAGGCCGTGGCCTGCCGCGGGCCGTGCAGCACCAGCGCCTCGGGCAGCGTCTGCATGCCCAGCACCCGCCAGCGCCGCTCGACCCAGCGCAATTCGCCTTCGCCGCGCCAGGCGCGCCAGCCGTCGGCCCAGCCCCGCACCGCGTCCGGCTGGCGCAGCGCTTCCGCCTCGGCCGGCAGGCCCAGCGGGATGGTCAGCGGCCAGTGTTGTTGCGGTTCGGCGCCCAGCCAGTCGCGGTGCTGGCTGGCGTGGCGGCGCAGCAGCCACTGGCGGACGCTATCGGGCGACTACAAGCGTGACCTCCAGCTGCGCCTGCTCCGGCAGTTTGAGCCGCTGGCGCTGGTCGTCGTATTCGATCATCAGCACGCCCGAGACCTTGCGGTCGCGGATGTCGACGAAACAGGCGCCGCCGATGAACGGCTCCAAGGTCATCACCGATTTCAACGGCGTGGCGACGATCATCTGGAAGCCGAAGTTGGCGAAGATGTTCATCGCCAGCGCGGTGAATTCGTTGTCGGCCTTGTCGAACGCCTCGTCCAGCACCACCGGCGCGTACACCGGCAGCGCGTGGTCGCTGCCGCCCAGCTGGTAGCGCAGCGCCGCCGCCAGGCAGGTGGTGGCCAGCTTTTGGCGCTGGCCGCCGGACTTGCCGGCGCCGCTCTGGTAGATCTCGACCTCGTTGCCGTCGGTGTCGATCTCCCTGCCGATGAATTCCACGTGCAGGCGCACGTCGAGCACCGCCTCGCGCCAGCGCCGCTTGTCCGGCTCCTGGCTGGCCAGGTCGTCGACCAGCCGGCGCAGCGCGACGAAGCGCGCCTCGGCCGATTCGCGGTCGGCGCTCCAGGCGTTGCTCAGCGCGCGCTGGATGGCCTGCTTGAAGTCGCGCACCTCGGGCAACTGGCGGTCGCTGGGCTGGATGTGCAGATAGGTGCTGAGGTCGGCCGTCTGGTTGAACGGCACTTGGCGCAGGCTGTCGTTGACCAGTTCCATGCGCTCCAGGATGGCCTTGCGCGAGTCGTTCAGATACGTCGACAGCGCCGCCAGGTTCTGGTTGCTCTGGTTGTGCAGCAGGTCGAAGAAGCGTTGCTCGTGCGCCGGCAGGCCGTCCGTCTCAAGCCGCGCCAGCTTGGCGAAGAAGTCCGAGGCGGCCGCCAAGGTGGCGTCGAGCCCGTCCGAGTCGGCCTTCCATTCGCGGATGAAGTCGGCGAAGCGGCCTTCGATGTCGCGCTCGCACAGCATGATGTCGCGGTCCAAGGTTTCGACCTTGGCGCCGATCAGCTTGCCGACGGCGCGGTCGGCCTGGTCGACCCGGCCCAGGACGACCTTGTCCGGCAGGCCCGCGTACAGCTGGTCCAGGCCCTGTTGCTGGTGCGGCGTCAGCGCCACGATGGACGGATCGGCGCGCAGGCCGTCGAGCAGTTGCTGTTGCTCGGCGATCTTGGCAAGGCAGGTGCGCAGGTTGACGTCGGTGTCGCGCAAGGTGCGCTCGGCCGCCCTGACCAGCTCGGCCTGCTCGCGCAGGCGGTCGTCGATTTCCTGCAATTGTGTGTTGCCTTCGCGCAGGGCGCGCAGCTGGTCGTCGATGGCGGCGATGCGGTTGGACGGCGGCAGGCCGTCGATCTCCTGCCAGGTCAGGTTGACCAGCGTGTTGCACGGCATCAGGCGCTCGGCGCGGCTTTGCATTTGCTTGCGCAGGCTGTCGAGCTGCGCGTCCAGCTGGGCGATGCGCTCCTGCAGCTCGCGCTGTTGCTGCTCGTACAGCGCCAGCTTGTCGCGGTTGTCGAAGCCCAGCACCCAGTGGCGGCGGTCGTCGACGCTGTTGCGGTCGTCCTTCTCGTGGCGCGTGCGGCTGTGCTTGATCTGGCCTTCGCGCGTCATGGCCCGCTCCGGCGCCGCGCGCAACGCCCGCACCGAGTCGACGCAGTCGTAATCGTAGCGCTGGCGCAGCTCGGCCTTGAGCCAGCCGGCGTGGCCGCCGTCCTTGACGCTGAGCTTGAGCGCCAGCGAGCCGGCCTTGAGCATCTTCGGCGCGCCGCCCTCGGCCGCGCCGGTGCGGTAGTACACCAGCCGGCGGCCCAGGTTGACGTCATTGATGTGCTGGGTCAATGCGTTGTAGTGGTCGTTGTCGACCAGGATAGACAGCGCGAAGCCGTGCAGCACGCGCTCGGCCGCGCCGCGCCATGGCGCCTCGTCGGGCTTGACCTCGACCAACTCGCCGACGAACGGCAGCGCCGCCTCGGCCACGCCGATGGCCTGGGCGATCGAACGGCGCAGTTCCAGCATCGGCGCCGGGATGTTGGACGGCTGGCGCCGCAGAGAAATGATTTCCTGCGTGACGCCGGCCAGGTCGGCGGCGGCGCTGGTGCGTTCGCGGTCGAGCACCAGCAGCGGCTCCTGGTCCGAGCCGGCGGCCTGCCAGTCGGCGATCTCCTGCCGGGCCAGGCCCAGCAGCTCGGCGAAGCCCTGCGGCGTGCCCGGCAGCACCCAGCCGAGTTTTGCGCACGCCTCGGCGGCCTGCTTGCGGCGGCGCATGCGTTCCTCGCGCTGGGTTTCCAGCGTTTTGCGCTCGCTCTCCAGATGTTCGATCTGGTCGCCGCCGGCCGCGCGACGCCGGCTTTCCAGGTCGCGCAGCGCGGCGCCGCGGTTGTCGAGCGTGTCCTGCTGGCGTTGCAGCTGGCCGGCGTAGCCTTCGGCCTCGACCTCCAGCGCGGCCACGTGCTCGGTCAGCAGGCCGATGCGCAGGCGCTCGCGGTAGCTGTGCATGCCGGCGCGCAGCTCCTCCTGGCCGCCGCGCTCGTCCCGCAGGCGCCGCATGTCCTCGTGGCGGGCGCGCGCCGGCGCCAGCGTCTGCACCTGCTTGCGGGCGATGACGACGGCCTGGTGCGCCGCGTTGAGCTCACCGAATTCGCTGACCAGCCGGTCGGCCACGGCGAACGTCTCCGGCTTGTCGAGCATGAAGTCGCGCAGGAAGGCGTTGAGGTCGCCCAGGTTCTTGGCCGACTGCGTCTTGTGCAGCAGGCGCAGCGCCATCTCGCTGTCGATGCCGAGCAGCCGGCAAAAGCGCTCGCAGTAGGGGCGGAACTCGTCGCGCGCGTGGGCGTCCGGGAAGGCCGCCTTGAGCTTGCGCACGTCGAAGTTGTTGCTGCCGAACTCGGACAGGTCGCGCAGGTCGAGCGGGCGCTCGAAGATCAGGAAGTAGCGCTTGACGTCGCTGTTGCCGTTGGCGTTGCCGCGCAACCAGAACAGCTGCACCAGCACCACGTCCCGGCCCTGACCGTTGCGGTAGTGCAGCGCCAGCGCCGACCAGGTGGTGCCCTCGCGCAGGTAGCGCGTGGCGTACTCGCCGGTGGCGGCGTCGCTCTGGGCGGCCCAGGCGCCGCGCACGTAGCTGACCAGGTTGCGGTCGCGTCCGGCGCGGTCGGCCTCGCGCGCGGCGGCGTTGAAATCGATCCAGCGCGGCGGCACCAGCAGCGCCGAGAAGGCGTCGAGCAGCGTCGACTTGCCGGCGCCGGAGCGGCCCACGATCAGAAAGCCGCGCTCGCTGATCGGCACCTCGTGCAGGCCGCCGAAGGTGCCCCAGTTGTACACCTGCAGCTTGTGCATGCGGAATTGTTCGCGACCGGTCAGCGCGGCGGCGGGCAGTTCGGCGTTCATGCGTCGTCCTCCTCGTCGTCCGCCGCCAGCGGTTGTGGCTTGACCGATTCCCCGGCCGCCATGCGCTGGTACAGCGCCGTCAGCGTCTGGATCTCCTCGGCCGAGAACAGCAGCTTGAGCGTGGGCGAGATCTCGTAGCGGTCGTCGCTGGCGCGGATCTTCTGCAGGATGTTGTGCTTCTTGACCTTTTCCACCGACGCGT
>JBDSKP010000420.1:0-4512 GCA_039916925.1 Duganella sp. | reverse complement strand
TATCGAAGTCCAACTACCGCGCCAGCGGTTTAGTCCCTCGGCCACAAGCGGCCGGTCGTTTTCGCAAGAATTTTAAGAAAGTCTGCACATGAAGGTAATTGCTGCCATTAGCGCTTTTCTGTTCATCGCACTCGCTGCGATGTTCGGTAGCAATGCTAGTTCAGCTCAGACGGCCCCTTGGCTTTCGGCGCTATTGATTCTTGTTTTCGTGGCAGGGACGTCGCTTCTCATGGGTATCATTTTCGGTCGAACTGCGTTGCGCGTCACAACAATTTCTGGCGGCTTGGCGCTATCTATCATGTGGGTTCCATTTCAATATTACGCAACCGAAGAATCGTTTATCCGCTCGGCAACGGCACTTCTGCTTATAATCTTCGCACAAATTCCGTTGTTCTTTGTCGGCGGGTTAGCCCGAGCTTGCGTAGAAACACGGCTGCTACGTGTAAATTAGGTCGGCTGTTGACGGCCAATAACGGTCATTGAGAATCTGCAAAATGTAAGGAGCTGAATTGCAACGATACGAATTTCAATCCCCTCGCCGCCGGATGCTTGAGCGCGTTAGGAAGTGGGTAGCATTAATATCACTGAGCATTGCAGCGTCGCTATTTTGGGGCTTGCTCTTTGCCGGATTGATGAAATACGCTTTGGGGCTGACCGAAGAATGGACTCTAGTTGTATTCGTTCCTGCTGCAATTTTAGTGGGGGCATACTGCTATATCGTTAGATTTAAATTGGCTCGTGCGTGTGGCTTCGATGATTAAGAATTTAGTCCAACTAACTCCGTCGACCGCAGTCGGCCAACAGCGGACTATCAGATATTTAGATGAACAAACGCATTTTGGATTGCTCGTCGTTGGAGTCTGAGGACGATTTTTGGGACCTCTATTGCGAAGCGACCCACCCCGAAGGTGAGGGTTATTTCGGCAGGAACCTAGATGCGTTTTGGGAGGCAGTCTCAGCAGGTGGACCTGGTTGGCCAGGTGACTGTCAAATTGAATTGGTGAATGTCGATGGATTCGCACGACGAAATTTTCGTCTGTACAACGGGCTGAAACGGATAGCAAACGATTTGGGAACGAATGGTGGAGTGACAATCCTTCTCCCAAGTGTGCCTTGACGCGCTTCCGTTTCCGGCCAACAACAGCCATCCAGAGAAAATTTGATACATTCGGAGTTTGAATTGCGCAAAGAGAAAGTTTTATTGCGAAGCATTAAATTGCCCCGTAAAGAGGCGTGGACATTCATTGTCGCGTCCACGTTTGGACTGGTCTGTTTATTTGTCGATGACAACCGGTTAGGGTTTGGGCCGGTTGGTGTAGTAGGTACAGCGATATTCGGTACGTTAATGCTGATATTGGGCTTGCTGCATTTGCTACCAGAACGATTCTTGCTCTACGGGGTTGAGATGAAGGATGACGGCTTTGTCTTTCATCATCAGCTTAGAAAGACGAAATTTATTAGATATAAAACGATCTATCGAATTGTGGCAAGCTCGATGGTTGATGGTGGAGGCGAATCCGCTTGCACGCTTCGCGTGAAGTCCTCGGACGGTAACGCCAGACTTGAGGAAAATATCCTCTATGGCACCACGATTCTCGATGCCTTGAAGTCTTTGGCAGGTTTCGATAATGAGGCTTGGTCTAAGTCCTATGTGCCGGATGACTCGCTACTTTGGTCGACTATTGCAAAGAAGACGGTTATTCTTGAAAGAACAGTCCCTAGTTGATTTAAACTGCAAGGTCGGCTTTGGGGCGTAAGCCGCCCATCGATCTATCTTGACGCTCCGCGAAATTATTCAACATCTTCGGCACATCAAGCGCATTTTTTCGTCTTCTGCGCCACATTGCGTGGCGGGATGCGACACAGATAATGAAAAACGCCGTCAAAATCACCGCCGGCCTTTTCACTATCCATGTCACCCGACATGCCTGGCTTAAAACCCGATGCGGAAGCTGGACGCGATCGCGGTCGGCAATCCGGCCGGCAAGGCGATCACCAGGCCGTCGTCCTGCTGCGTCCACTTCAACGCCGCCTTACTGCCCAGCAAGGTGACGGTCTTGACGGGACGGCTCTCCAGCTCCGACTTCTTGCCCAGCGACGCGATGCGCACTTGGCCCGCCGGTTGGCCCATGGTGATGGCGTACAGATCCCCCGCCTTGGTCGTGAAGCGGATATCGGCAGGCGTGTAGGCAGTGTCTTCCTTGAAGTGTCCCGACGCCGCCTTGGTCGGCCCTTCGCCAAAGATTTTCCACGGCCGGGTGCCGTAGATCGCATCGCCGTTGACCTCCATCCAGGCGGCCATCTCGGTGACAAATTGCCGGCATTCGGGCGGCAGGCTGCCATCCGGGTATTGGACGACGTTCAGCAGCAGGTTGCCGTTCTTGCTGACGATGTCGGCCAGCATGTACACCACGTCGGCGGTCTTCTTGTATTTGTACCCCTCGCTGTAGAACCAGTCGCCGATCGAGGTATCGGTCTGCCACGGCTGCGGATTGATGCCTTCCATGACGCCGCGCTCGACGTCCTGCACGCCCGCCTTGCGAAGGAACTCGCCGGAACCGATGTCCTTGTGATTAAACACGGCTTCGAGCTTGCCATGATGGGCGGCCATGTTGCGGTTATAGAATTCCGACACCATGGTGCGGCCCACCACGCCGAACGGAATGCCGCCGTCGGTGTACAGCAAGTCCGGCTGGTATTGCGTCATCAGATCGGTGACGCGGTCGTACCATTCCTTATGCCAGGCCGGGCTCTTGGCGTACCAGGAATTGCCATTATCGGCGTACGGTTCCTGGTGGGCCGGGTGGTACAGGTCGGCGAAGGCGGGATCGGCGCCGTCATAGGGCACGCCCTGTTGCGGCCCCTTGGGGTCGGCGCCGTGGCTGGTCGACCACCACGCATAACTGGCGCCCAAATGCTCGGAGACGCCGAAGCGCAGACCGGCCGCCAGCGCGGCGTCGTGCCAGGCACCGACGATGTCGCGCTTGGGGCCCATCTTCACCGCGTTCCAGCGATGGTGTTTCGAGTTCCACAGGTCGAAATTGTCGTGGTGCACGCCCATCGAGACGAAATACCGGGCGCCGGCCCGCTTGTACAAGGCCATCAGCGCTTGCGGATCGAATTTCTCGGCCTTCCACAGCGGGATGATGTCCTTGTAGCCGGCCTTGCTCGGATGGCCGTAGTTTTTCAGGTGGTGCTCATATTGCGGCGAGCCGTACATGTACATATTGCGGGCGTACCAGTCGCCCGCGCGCGGCACCGACTGCGGTCCCCAGTGCGACCAGATGCCGAACTTGGCATCGCGGAACCAGTCCGGCGCCGTGTAGGTGTTGAGCGATTCGGCCTCCGAGGTGAACGGGGCCGGCGCGGCGCTGGCGGTCATCATGCACAGCGCGGCGCAGGTGGCGAGCAAGGTTTTTTTCATGGGTCTCCTGAATTGGTTTTTTATGTATGTTGGAAGGCGTCAAGGTCGTGCTCAATCCTTGCGCTCAATCCATGTGGAACACGGCGGGCATCATCGCCCAGTGTTCGCCCTCGGCGCGGCTGGCGAGCGGCACCTGGCACGGCGCGCAGAAGGTCCACCAGCGCTGCGTCTCCGGGTCGGCCGCCACGGCGCGCATGTCGGCTTCGAAATCGCTGCCGTGGTACTCCCAATAGCCAAACAGCCAGTTCTCCGGCTCGCGAAGGAAGATCGTGTAGTTGCGCACGTTGGCGGCGGCCAGCGTGGCCAGCACCTGCGGCCATACGGCCGCATGCAAGGCCTTGTATTCGTCGATCTTGCCGGCCTCTATGCCGATCACCATTCCCATCCGTTCCATCGTCCATCCTTGTTGAGTGATAAATAAAGCCGCCGCGTGCGGGCGCTCAGGCGTTGAGCGTGATGAAGCCGCCGTCGATCGGATAGTCGCTGCCGGTGATGAAGGCCGCCTCCTCGCTGCACAGGTACAGCGCCAGCGCCGCCACCTCTTCCGGCCGCGCCATCCTGCCGATCGGCTGCGTCTTCGACAGCCGCTCGAACATCTCGGCCTCCCGGCCCGGATAGTTCTTGGCCAGGAAACCGTCGACGAACGGCGTGTGCACGCGCCCCGGCGAGATCGAATTGCAGCGGATGCCGTCCTGCAGATAGTCCTTGGCCACCGACAGGGTCATCGCCATCACCGCGCCCTTGGCGGTGGAATAGGCGAAACGCTCCGGCACCGCCACCCACGCGGCCACCGAGGCCATGTTGAGGATGACGCCGCCGCCGTTTTCCTTCAGCAGCGGAATGGCCGCGTGCAGGCAGTTGTAGGCGCCCTTGACATTGACGCCGATGACGCGGTCGAAGTATCCCGGAGAAGCGTCCGACCGCCGATGCCGGCTACGTGTTTGCGGGCGGGACGCTGGGCGCCGAGCGCTTCGTGACCCACGTGACCTCGTTCACGCCGGGCCCCTGCGGTGGCTTCGGACAGAGCGCGATGCCCGATGTGGTGTTGGGTCCGCCCCGCGGCGCCGGGGACCAGCAAGGCGGCTTCG
>JBDSKP010000419.1:0-7677 GCA_039916925.1 Duganella sp. | reverse complement strand
GCTCATGGCTTCCACACCAGGTTCAGGGAGAATTTGGCGCGCGCCTCGACCGCCTGCGCGCCGGCCTTGCCGTTGAGCTTGACGGACGAGCGGGTGTCGAGCGGCGGCTTGTCGACCTCCACCGTCAGGCGCGGATGGCTGGCCAGCTGCCGCGCGAACAGGTTCATCGTGTTGACGGCGTTGCGGTAATCGTCCTGGTCGGCCATGATCTCCGCCTCCAGCAGCAGCGCTTGCGGCGGCCGCCCCGGGATGCCGGCCAGCAGCGACGACATCGGCGCCACCTGGCCGGCGCCGCCCATGTCGGCCGCTCCCGCCGGTGCACCGGTCCCGGGTGCCACTTGCGCGGCCGGCAGATTGACCTTCCAGTCCAGTTGCAGCAGCCGGATTTGCGGCGATTGCTCGAGCGCCGCGCTGACGATGGCCACCAGTTGTTGCGGCCCCGGCCCCTGGGTCACCAGCATGCGTTCGACATTGACGGCGGCCCGCATGTTGGCGGTGGTGGTCACGCGCGGCGGCATGGCGGCCATGACGGCGCCGTAGCGCTGGTCGTACAAAGCGGCCTCGGCCGCCAGCCGGGCGGCGCCGCCCCTGGCCTGCTGCGATTGCCACAGGTTGATCCCGGCCAGCACCACGCAGCCGACCGCCAGCATCGCGCTGAACCGGTACAGGTTGACGCGGGCGTGCCACAGCTTGAAGTAGCGTTGCAGCGGCCCCAGCGTGTAGTGGCTGGGCGGACTGGCGCGCGCCAGGAACGACAGCAGCAGCGGATCGGTCAAGCGGCCGGCCAGCTCGGCCGCCTCGCCGTCGCCGGGCTTGACGCCGAGCCGTTGCGTCACGCCCTCCAGCGGCACGAAGCGGAACGCCGTCTCGGCGCCTTCCGCGCACTGCGCCTCGAGCGCCGGAATGGCGGCGGCCGGCGCGATGACGGCCGTCTCCAGCACGTTGCCGCGCGCCATCAGCCGCACGCTGGTCAGGAATTGCTGGGTCTTGCCGGTCTCGACGCCGATGTCGACGGCGTCGCCGTCGCGGTCGATGGCCGGCGTCAGCCGCGAGAACTTCAGCTGGCCGTTCTGGAAATAGCTCTGGCGCCAGCCGGCCGACTGCTGCGTCACCAGCAGCAGGTGCTCGTCGCGCATGCCCAGCTTGCGCACCAGCGCCTCGCTCAGCAGGGTGGTCGAGTACAGCCCGGCCAGCGGGATCTTCAGTTGTTCGAGCGCCTCGGCCCACGGTTGCACCGACGACGGATTGGTCAGCGCCGACAGCAGCACGATGTCGTCGCGCCGCCCCAGCGGTTCGCGGCCCTGCACCTCGTGGTGGCGGAACGGCGTCTCGCGGTATTGCTGCAGCAGGCGCCGCCGCATCAGCTTGGCACCGGCGCGGCCGCCCACGTGCGGCACCTGGACGCGCTGGAAGTCCTCCTCGATCAGGTCGGCCAGCAGGTAGACCGGCGCGTGCTTGCCTTGGTCGATATAGTCCATGAAGGCGTCGACGCCGGCGCGGTCGTGGTTGAAGCGCGTGCCGCCCGACAGGCGGCCGCCGTGCCAGCGGTAGGCGCACAGTTGTTCGCTGCCGAGATAGAGTAGGTGTTTGCGCGTCACGGCAGCCTCAGGTTCTGATCTTGCTGATCGTGTCGTAAATCGGACCCATCACCGACAGCATGATCCAGCCGACCATCACGCCGAGGATCACCGTCATGGCCGGCTCTATCATCGCCTGCACCTTCTCGATCATCTCCTTGACTTCGCGGTTGTAGAAATAGCTGACGTTGTGCAGCGCGCCGTCGAGCGCGCCGGTGGTTTCGCCGACCTTGAGCATGCGGATCACCAGCGGCGGGAAGATGCCGGTGTTCTGGAACGCCGCCGTGATGCCCTGGCCCTCGGAGATCAGCTGGGCCGCGCGGCGCAGGCCGGCGGCGATGACGCGGTTGCCGACGATGCCCTCGGACAGGCGGATGCATTCGAGGATGGTGATGCCGGAGGCGTACATCATCGCGAAGAAGGTGGCGAAGCGGGCCAGGATGATCTTGTGCAGCACCGGGCCGATCATCCAGATGCGCAGCTTGAAGCCGTCGGCGGCGTAGCGCGCCTGCTCGCTGCGCGCCAGCCACGCGCGGCCGACGAAGAAGGCGATCAATGGCACGGCCACCAGCACGTACCAGTAGTTGATGAAGATGTTGGAGACGAAAATCAGCGCCTTGGTGTGCAGCGGCAAGGTGTTGCCCATGTTCTTGACGAACGAGGTCAGCTGCGGCACCAGGTAGATCATCAGGAAGAACGTGACGGCAGTGACGAACACGCCGACGGCGGCCGGGTACATGATGATCTTCTTGGTCTGCGAGGCCAGCTCGTCCTGCCACTTCAGGCTTTCCGACAGGTTTTTGAAGACCTCGGCCAGCTTGCCGCTCTGCTCGCCGGCGGTGATCAGGCTGGTGAAGGTCAGGTCGAACACCTCCGGATACGCGGCCAGCGCGGCCGACAGTTGCTGGCCGCCCTCGATGTTCTCGATCAGGCCGGTGATCATCTCGCGGAAGCGCGGGTGGTCGATGCTTTCGCGCAGGTCGTTCAAGCCTTCGAGGATGGGCACGCCGGCGCCGGTCAGCTGCTCCATGTGGAAGCAGAAGTTGATCAGGTCGCGGCGCGTGATGACGCGCCTGAGCGCCACCACCTTGGCGCGCGAGACGCGGCAATCGATCAGGTCCAGGCCCATGCGGTGCAGGCGCAGCTCCAGGTCCGGCTCGTTGGCGGCGTCCATGTTGCCCGGCTCGATCTGGCCGCCGGCGTCCATCGCGCGGTAGTAGTATTGGGGCATCAGTTGACCAGCCTTTCGGTCAAATCGACCACGCGGCCGACTTCCTCCAGCGTCGTCACGCCCTCGAGCACGCGGCGCACGCCGTCATCGATCAGGCTGTGGAAGCCGCTGTTGGCGGCCGCCGTCTTCAGTTCGCGCGACGAGGCGCGGCGCGCCACCATCTCGTCGAGCGCCGGCGTCATCTTCAGCAGTTCGATGATGGCGATGCGGCCCTTGTAGCCCTGGTGCGCGCAATGGTCGCAGCCGACCGCGCGGTACAAGGTTTGCGGCCCGGTCGTCTCCGGCAGGCCCAGCAGGCGGCGCTCGACGTCGTCGGCGATGTGCGGTTCGCGGCACGCGGTGCACAGCTTGCGCACCAGGCGCTGGGCGATGATGCCGATGATGTTGCCGGCCATGATGTCGGGCACGACGCCGATGTCGAGCAGGCGCGGGATCGAGCCGATCGCCGAGTTGGTGTGCAAGGTCGAATACACCTGGTGGCCCGTCATCGCGGCCGAGAAGGCCATCTCGGCGGTTTCCTTGTCGCGGATCTCGCCGACCAGGATGATGTCCGGGTCTTGTCGCATCATCGAGCGGATGCCCTCGGCAAAGCCCATCTTGGCCGATTCGTTGACCGACGTCTGGCGGATCATGTTCATCGGATACTCGACCGGGTCCTCCAACGTCATGATGTTGACGCTCTCGGTGTTGATGTGGTTGAGGATCGAATACAAGGTGGTGGTCTTGCCCGAGCCGGTCGGGCCGGTCACCAGGATCACGCCGTCGGGGCGGGCGATCATCAGTTTCAACAGGCTCAGCTCGGCCTCTCCCAGGCCCAGGCCGTCGAGCGGCACCAGGCCCTTCTGGCGGTCGAGCACGCGCAGCACGAAGTTCTCGCCGTGCGTGGTCGGCTGCGCCGAGGCGCGGAAGTCGATCTGCCGGCCCGAGAACTTGATCGAGATGCGCCCGTCCTGCGGCGCGCGCGTCTCGGCGATGTTCATGTTCGACATGACTTTGAGGCGCACGGCCATCGCCGGCCAGTACGATTTGTGCAGGCTGCGGATTTGCCGCAGGATGCCGTCGATGCGGTAGCGGATGCGCAGGAACGATTGCTCCGGCTCGAAGTGGATGTCGGAGGCGCTGTTTTGCACGGCGTCGGCCAGGATGGCGTCCATCAGGCGCACCATCGGCTGGCTGTACTCGTCGGACGTGGTGCCCAGGCTGGCGTAATTGACCTCGCCCGTTTCGATCTCGTGCAGGATGCCGTCGATCGACAGCTCGAAGCCGTAATACTGGTCGATGGCGCGCTGGATGTCCGATTCATTGACCAGCAGCGGGCTGATGGTGATGCCCTTGACCAGCATCGCGCTGATCTGGTCGAGCGCGACGATGTTGCTGGTGTCGGACATGGCCAGGATCAGGTTGTCGGTCTGGCGCTCGTAGACGATCGGGAACACGCGGTAGCGCTTGGCCACCTCCTTGGGGATGAGCTTGAGGGCGATGGCGTCGACGACCAGGCTGGTCAGGTCGGCGCTTTGCTGGTTGAGGTTTTCCGACAGCGCCATGCGCACCGTGGCCTCGGTGACGAAGCCCAGCGTGATCAACAGTTTCCCCAACGGCTCGTTGCTGCGTTTTTGCTCGATCAGCGCGATGCGCAGCTGGTCTTCGCTGATGACGCCTTTCTGGATCAGCAGTTTGCCGAGCGGGAGTTTTGCTTGTTCTGCCATCGTTATTGCGCCGCCGGCGCGCCCAGCTCGTGCATGCGGATGCGCAAGGCGTTGCGGTCGAACGCGGCCGGCTTGTCCTGCGACAGCACCAGCGCGCGCTGGTAATAGGTCAGCGCGAGGCGGCCCTGGTTCAGGCGGTCCAGGCCGATCGCCAGGTTGTAGGCGTAGTCCGGGTTGTCGGGCGCGGCGGTGTAGGCGCGGAAGAAGGTTTGCTGGGCCTCGGACCAGCGGTTCTGCTGCGCGTACAGATTGCCCAGCGCGAACAGCGCCGGACCGGCCTCCGGATTGGTGTTCAGGATGGCCTTGAGGCGGCCCTCGCTTTGGGCGGCGTCGCCCGAGCGCATGCCGACCAGGCCGGCGACGGCGGTCGAGTCGTTCGGATCGAGTTCCAGCATGCGCAGGTAATAGGATGCCGCCTGCGCGCCCTGGCTCTGGCGCGTGTGCACCATGGCCAGGCCGAGCAGCGCGTCGCGGTTGTTCGGTTCCTGGCGCAGCGCGGCCTCGTATTGCCGCTGCGCCGCCGGCAGGTCGCCGTTGCTGAACGATTGATAGGCGGTTTCCACCGCCGGCGCGATCTTGGCCGGCTGCACGGCGCGGGCGACGCGGATCTCGGCGTTGGTGTCGGGCGCGGCGACCACCGGCAGCCGCTCGGCGCGCGGCGCGGCGAGTTGGCTCTGGATCGCTTGCTGGGCGGCGGCCAGTTCCTGCTCGGTGCGGGCCAGGCGGCGTTCCAGGTCGTCGCGGCCGCCACGGTTGACGGACGGCGCCAGCATCGCGCTGCCGCTGGGATCGACCGCCATCGGATCGGCGAAGCCGCCCGGGTTGCCGGCGCCCGGCTGGCCCGGAGCGGCGCCCGGGACCGCGCCGATCACCTGCACCGGCGTGGCGCCGGTGGCGCCCGGCGGCGGCATCGGCACCGGCGGCAGGCGCGAGCCGGCGCCCGGCGCCATGACCGCCTGCCAGTAGTAGTAACCAAAGCCGAGGACGATCAGCGTCAGCACGGCGAGCAGGCCGATCAGGCGCAGGCGTTCCGGGTCCATGCCGACCGGCTCGCTGGTCGAGGCGGCGGCGGCGCGGGCGCGGGCTGCGCCGCGCGGCTTGCCGGCCGCTGTGTCGCTGGCGTGGGGTTTGGCGGAGGCCGCGGTCGCCGCTTTCGCGCCGGTCGTCGGCTTGGCGGCGTCGCCGGCGTAAGTGTTGCGGGTCTCCGTCGCCGCGCTTGCCATCGGTGCCTGTGGCTGTGCGCTCGGGCGTGGCGCAGGCGCCGGTGCTGGAGTCGGCGCCGGTGCCGGCGCCGCCGGCGCGGAGGGGTCGGGCGTCAGGTCGAACGTCAGGCCGGCGCCGAGATGGTCGCTGGCCGCCGGCAACGGGCTGGGCGACGGGCGCGGTGTCAGGCTGGCCGCCGGCGCTTCCGGCGCCAGCGGTTCCAGGCTGAACTCGGCCATCGGCTCGAGGTCGAGGCTGAGCTCGCGCTTGGCGGGCGGCGCGCCGGCCGGCGGCTCGGGCGTCAGCGCCAGCACGGCGTCGAATTCCTCCGACGGCTTGTCCGACTCGTCTTCCACCGCCGAGCTTTGTTTGGCGCGCTCGGCCTTCTTCAGCGCCTGCATCAGTAAGCTCATGATCCGTTCCCGTTGGTGGTGGGGGCAGGGGGCGCTTGCGGGACCGGGTAGGGCTCGGTGTCCGGCTTTTCACCCGGCAGCAGATAGCGGTAATCCTTGTAGTCGCCGTTGACGCTGGCGTCCTTGACCACGACCGGGCGCATGAAGATCACCAGCTCGGTCTTGGTGCTTTTCTCGTTACGGTAGGAGAACAGGTCGCCGATCAGCGGCACGCTGCCCAGCAGCGGAATGGTGTCCTTGGCGTTGTCGACCGAGTCCTGCATCAGGCCGCCCATGACGGCGATCTGGCCGCTCGGGATCTTCATCAGCGACTCGAGCTCGCGCGCCTGGATCACCGGCACCAGGCTTTTGACGCCGGCGGCGGCCAGCGCCGGATTCGGGTCCTGCACGGTGTCGACGATGCGGGTGATGGTCGGGCGCACGTTGACGGTGACGTCGTCGTTGTCGGAAATTTGCGGCGTCACGCTCATGACGAAGCCGACCGGCACCGTTTCCAGCTTCGACTCGTAGGTCGCCGGCGAGGTCGGCGTGCCGTTGATGCCCAGCACGGCCGGCGTGACCTTGATCGAGAAGAACACGTTGTTGTCGACCACCTTGAGCAGCGCGGTCTGGTTGTTCATCACGCTGATTTTCGGGCTCGACAGCACTTTGACCTTGCCGAACGACTCCAGCAGCTCGATGGTCGCGGCGATATTGCCCAGACCGGTGACCGGGTTGTTGTATTTCAGCAGGAACATCCCGGGGCCATTGGTGGGATTGATCCCGCTCGGCAGGGTCACGCCGTTGATCTGGCCCTGGGTCATTCCAAGGCGGCCGGAGCGCGACAAGGTCGACCAGTTGATGCCTTGCTGATAATTGTTGTTGAGGCGGACCTCGATCACGGTCGCCTCGATCAGCACCTGGCGCTTGGCCGCGCCCAGCACGATGTCGACGAATTCGCGGATTTTCTCGTGCTGGCGGCTGGTGGCGCGCACGGCGATCAGGCCGCCCTCGGCGTTGACGATGACCGAATTGGGACGGGTGTTATTGCTGCGCGACTGGCCGAAGGCGCCGGTGTCGAACGCCGCCGGCGCCTGCTGGGCCTGGCCCGCTTGGGCGCCGCCCTGTGTGTTCTGCTGCGGGTTTTGCGGCGAATTCTGCTGCAGCGAGGCCAGCGGATCGACCGGGTTGTCGCTCAGGTTGGAGTTGCGCAGCATGTCGCGGATGTTCTTTTCCAGCGTGTACCAGAAATTGTTGTCCGACCGGTTGTTGACCACGGTCGTCGAGTTGTTGCTGCCGTTGCTGGTCGCGCTGCTGCTGTTGGACCCCTGGGTGCTGCCGCCGGTGCCGCCGGCCGACGCGGTCGCGCCGACCGGATTGGAGGCGCTGGAACCACCGCCGCCGCCCGTGGTCGAGATCTGCGTGGCGATATTGACGCTGCTGCTGGTGCTGCGCGCGATGTTGACGTAGTCGATCTTGTAATTGCGCCACTCGGGCGAGTCCGGCAGCACGGTCAGGGTGCCGTTGTTGATTTCATAACGCATGTCGACCTGGCGCTGGATGCGGCT
>JBDSKP010000418.1:0-3168 GCA_039916925.1 Duganella sp. | reverse complement strand
CGTCCTTGTAGTACATGCCCTCGGCCGACACCAGCAGGCGCGGGTTGGTTTTGTAGTCGCGGTTATTCGTGAACGGCATCCAGAAGGACGCCATCGATTCCGGTCGTGATTCGTTCATGCATATCTCCTGTGACGCCAAGCGGATTTTTTTGACGAACCGTAAAAAAATTTACCAGTTGGCAAAATGATGATGCAATAATAGACAGCGCTACAACTATGGCACAGATACACAAATATCAAAACCGTCCAACCGTACCGGTGGTAAAAACAGTACAGTTTTGCTTTGTGTTGGCTTTGGAGTCAAGGATGGAACAAGCGAATGCTACGATCGATCAACCGGACTGCCCGCCCGCCGGGGCGGGCTGGCCCGTCGTCGCCATAGAGCGAAGCGGCAAAGGCAGCCTGGTGGATCAGATCGTTTCGGCGGTCAGCGCGATGGTGGGCGCGCGGGAGTTGCGCATCGGAACCAAAATGCCTTCGGTGCGGCAATTCGCCAAGTGTAATGGCGTCAGCACCTTTACAGTTGTCGAATCCTACGACCGCCTCGTCACCCTGGGGCTGCTGTCCTCGCGCCGCGGTTCCGGCTACTTCGTGGCGCGCCAGGACCTGCCGGCGGCGCTGCTGCCGATGGCCGGCGAAGCCACGCCCGCCGCCATCGACGCCCTCACCGCCCACCTGTACTCCGGCATGTCGGACGCGCTGGCGGTGGGCGCCGGCTGGCTGCCGCCGGAGTGGTACGGCGAGGACACCATCCTCGACGCCGTGCGCCACGCCATGCGCATCCCGGCCAACCGCCTGCGCGGCTACGGCCATCCGCTCGGCTTTCCGACCCTGCGCCAGCACCTCGCCGCCAGCCTGGCCGAGCACCTGTTCCCGGTGGAGCCGGAGCAGATCCTGCTCACGCACGGCGCCACCCACGCCTTCGACCTGATACTGCGCACGCTCACCAAGCCGGGCGACACCGTCTTCGTCGAGGACCCGGGCTACAGCAATCTGCTGTCGCTGATCCGCCACCACGGTTGCGTCGCGGTCGGCATCCCGCGCGGCGACCAGGGTCTGGACTTCGACGCCCTGGCGCGGCAGGCGGCGCTCACCCAGCCCAAGCTCATGTTCGTCAACACGGTGCTGCAAAACCCGCTCGGCACCTCGCTCAGCGCGGCCCAGGCGCACCGCCTGCTCGGCCTGGCCGAGCAGTTCGACTTCTGGCTGGTCGAGGACGACATCTACCGCGAGCTGGCGCCGCGCGGCGAAGCGTCGCTGGCGGCGATGGACGGCCTGCGGCGGGTGATCCGCGTCGGCAGTTTTTCCAAGACGCTGTCGCCGGTGCTGCGGGTCGGCTCGATCTGCGCCTCGTCCTCGCTGCTGCCGGAGCTGGTGCGGGTGAAGATGCTGGCCGGCCTGACCACCTCCGAGATCAACGAACGCGCCGTCTACCACGCCATCAGCGCGCGGCCCTACAAGCGCATGGTCGACAAATTGATCGCCCAGCTGGAGGCGGGCCGCGAACGCGCCATCGACAGCCTGCGCGGCGCCGGCCTGACGCCGCTGGCCAGGCCGCGCGGCGGCATGTTCGTCAGCGCCGGCTGGCCGCAGGCCCCGAGCGCCGAATGGAACGGCCAGATCATCGCCGACCAGGCGCTCAAATCGGGCATCCTGCTGTCGCCGTGCGACTTCTTCATGCTGCGCCGGCCCGAGACGGTCTGGTTCCGCTTCAACGTCGCCTACACCGACCATCCGCAACTCCTGACCTTCCTGAGACGAATATGTCGACAGCCAAACTGAAAGCGGCGCCGGTACCGAAAATCAAACGGCGCGTCCTGAACCGCGACAAGCTCGAAGCCGAAATCGCCGCCGAGGCGGTGCGGGTGTTCGCCGAATGCGGCTACGAGGGCACCTCGATCGCCACCGTGGCGGAGAACGCCGGCCTGTCCAAGCAGAACCTGATGTACTACTTCCCCACCAAGCAGTCGCTGTATCAGCGCGTGCTCGACGAAGTGCTGGACGAATGGCTGGAACGGATGGAGAACCTGGCCGCCGAGGACCAGGACCCGCGCGAAGTGCTGCGCACCTACGTGCAGGCCAAGCTGAAGTTCTCGCGCGAGCAGCCATGGGCGTCGCGCGTGTACGCGATGGAGGTGATCAGCGGCGCGCAATTGTACGGCGCGCAGATCCAGAGCCGGGTGGTGCCGCTGCTTCGCAAGGACATCGAGGTGTTTGAAAAGTGGATCAGCGCCGGCAAGATCGCGCCGATCAACGCCACCCACCTGCTGTTCGCGATCTGGGCGATGACGCAGTCGTACGCCGACTTTTCGGCCCAGATGGCGCTGGTGCTGAACCGCAAGCAACTAACCAAGAAGGACTTCGATGACGCCGAGCGGGTCATCGTCGACATGGTGCTGGCGGCGATCAGCGTGCCGGCGGCGCCGTTGAACACCGGCTGATCCGGCCGGCGGGGGCGCGGCGACCCACCAAAAGGACCGGGCAAAAAAAACGCCACCTCGAAGGTGGCGTTTTGCGTCCCGCATGCGGCGGATTACGCTTGGGTGGCCTTGCGGCGGCGAACCATGAAGCCCAGCAGGCCCAGGCCGGCCATCATCATCGCGTAGGTTTCCGCTTCCGGCACGGCGCCGGCGAAGTTGTTGATGTGGATTTCGGCGCGCGAATCCAGGTTGTTGACGTAGACGCCGCCTTCGATGTTGGCGTTGTTGATCAGATTGGAGTGCACGGCCAGGATCGAACCGCCGAACTGGGCGTTGATGGTCAGGTCGGTGGCGTTGTAGAAGTTCCAGATCACTTTATTGCCGGCGTCGATCGCGCTGCCGCCCAGGAAGTTATCGTTGATCACGCCCGAGGTGATGCCGCTGTTCATGTAGACCGAGGTCGCGCCGTTGAAATTGAAGCTGAATTCGTGCACCAGGTTCTGGTTGAACAGCGTGCTTTCGATACCGGTCAGGTCGAACACGGCCACGCCCAGGTTGTTGACCTGGGCGTTGAAAGTGGCCTTGCCGGCATCGATGACGACGCTGCTGCCGGTCGACTTGTAGGTCTTCATCTGGTCGGACACGGCGGTCAGGATCTTGCCCATGTCGGTCGACGTGGCGGCGGTCGAGTTGGTGGCCTGGACGCTGCCGGCCGGCACGGAGTTCAGCGGGCTCACGTTGACGTTGC
>JBDSKP010000417.1:0-5283 GCA_039916925.1 Duganella sp. | reverse complement strand
GCCCTCGCCGGCGGCGAAGCTGGCGTCGCCCGAGTCGCCGACCAGCGCCGCGCGCGGCACCAGCCGCAGGATCGCCGGCTCTGGCGTGCTTTTGCCGTCCTTGCCGGAGCGCTCGGCAGCCGCCTGGAGCGCGGCCGCCGGCGGGGCCGGCGGCGCCGCGCCGGTGGCCTTGCCGGCGCGCGCCACCGGCTCGGCGATGCCCGACGACGGCGTCTTGTCGCCGAACGCCACCAGCGCCGCGGCGCCGGCCAGCGCCACGCCCATCGCGATCTGATAGGGCTTCATGGCTCACCGTCCTTGAGGTACAGCGTGAAGCGCAGGCGCGCCTCCACCGTCGGCTCGGCGATGGTGTCGCGGCGGAAGCCGATTTCGTCCAGCGACGCGAACGGCATCTCGCGCAGCCCCTGCATGGCGAACTGCCAGATCGACTGGTACGGTCCCTTGACCGGCAGGATGATCTGATAGGTGGCGACCCGGCTGGCCTTGTCGTAACCGGACTTGTACTCGCCCTGCCTGAGGACCAGATTCGATTTCGCGGCCAGGTCGAACAGCACCTTGACCTGCTGCTCCGCATACCGGTTCTCGCCCAGCACCTGATAGAACTCGGCCAGGTTCTGGTTGGCCGACGGCGGCGGCGGCACGGTCACCAGCGAGGACGGCGTCGGCAGCGGGCGCGCCATCACCCGCGCCTGTTCCGCGCGCTGCGGCAGCAGCCACGCCCACGCCGCCACACCCGCCACGCACAAGGCGATGGCCACGCAGGCCGGCGCACCGACGCGCAACAGCGCCAGGCGTGCGCGCAGCGCCAGCGCCCCGGCGTTGACCTTGTTCGCCGCGCTCAACGGGTGATCCATGTCGCCTCCAGCTGGAAGCGCAAGGGCCGCAACGGGTCCTGGTCGTTGATTTCGTGGCGCGTCAGGATCACGCCGCTGAAGGTTTCCTGCTGCTTGAGTTCCGCCACGTAGGCCACCATGTCGTCGCTATTCCTGGTCTCGGCGGTGATCTTGAGCACCTGCTTGCGCGGGTCCGGCTCCATCGCCACCAGCGCCACGCCGCGCGGCGTGGCGGCGGCCACCGCGTCCTGCAGTTCGCGCCATGGCAGGTTCAATTGCAGGATCGCGCCATTGACGAAGGCCGCCTGCGCCTCCGGTATCACCACGCGCGCCACCTCCACCGGCCGCGCCGTCATGGCCGCAGCGCGTTCCCGCACGTGGCGCAGCTGCTGCTCGCGCTCGCGCCGCTGCTCGACCAGCTTCCAGCCGCCGAAGGCCGCGCCGGCGCACAGCAGCAGACCGGCGGCGGCCAGCGCCAGCAGCGCCGGATGCGCGTGGAACAAGGTGCGGCGCAGGCCGCGCGGCGCGAAGTCGATGCGCATCGCGTTGTGCATTGCTTTCCTATTCATGCTCATGCCACGCTCCCGCCGCGCGCCAGCAGCGCCGCCATCGACAACCCGGCGCCGGCCGCATGCCGCCCGTGCTCGAGCGCCTCGCACGGAATCTGCGACGGGCCGGCGGCACGCGTCCACACGTGGGCCCCGGCCGCGCCGGCCACACCCGCCGCACCCGCAGATGCCCCGCCGCACAGCTGCAGCAGCGCGGGCGGCGGCATGTCGAGCAGCAGCGCCTCGCGTTGCAGCGTCCGCGCCAGCCACGCCGCATCGGCGCCCGGCGGCACCGGCAGCGCGCGGATCGCGCGCATCGACTGCGCGCCGGCGCCCTTGCCGGCGGCATCGATCGCCGCCAACGTCAACAGATTGTCGTGCAACAGGCCGAACCAGGCGCCCTGCTTCATGCCGCGCCGCCAGCGGTTCCAGGCGCTGACGAAATGCGGTTCGACGCCGACCACGGAGAGCTTGAATTCCCGCGCCATCAGCTCCAGCACCGCCAGCAGCGCGCGCGGCACGGCGGCGGCGAAGAACGGTTCGGTGGCGTTCCAGTCGGCCGCGATCCGCCAGGCCGGCGGCGCCTCGCCGTACAGCGCCTGGAAGCGCAGGCCGGCCGCCGCCTCCATATCGTCCAGGCGGGTGGCGCCCGGCGGCGGCGTCACGCGCCACATGCGCGTCAGTTCGTCGGCCAGCACGACGCCGACCGGCCAGCCGCCCACGTCCTGTTCGCCCAGCAGCGCGCGCAAGGCGTTGGCGATGGCGTCGAACGGATGCTCGGCCGACGGCGCGATCGCGTGCTCGGCCAGCACCGTGAAGGGCTCGCCGCGCCAGCGGCTCACGCGCGCCAGACTGACCGCGTGGCAGGCCACGCCGATGCGCAGCGATTGTCCGATGGCTCTACGCATGCAGGGTCACCCGTTTGATTTCGCCCAAGGTGGTGCCGCCGCGCTTGACCAGCTCCAGCGCGGCCTGGCGCAGGCTGCGCGTGCCGTTGTCGTAGGCAGCCTGCTTGATCTGGCGGATCGGCCGCTTGTCGACGATCAGTTCGCGGATCTCGTCGTTCAAGGTCAGGATCTCGGCGATCGAGCGGCGTCCCTTGTAGCCGGTGCCGCGGCAATCGCCGCAACCCGGCCCCTGCATGAATCGGTAGTCGTGGACATCGGCGCGGCGCAGGCCGACGCTGGCCAGTTCGTGGTCGTCCGGCGTGTATTCCACCGCGCAGTGCGGACAGTTGATGCGCACCAGCCGCTGCGCCCAGATGCCGTTCAACGCCGAGACGAAGGCGTACGGGTCGATCCCCATGTGGGTAAAGCGGCCGAACACGTCGAACACGTTGTTGGCGTGCACGGTGGTCAGCACCAGGTGGCCCGTCAGCGCCGACTGCACGGCGATTTCCGCCGTCTCGCGGTCGCGGATCTCGCCGACCATGATCTTGTCCGGATCGTGGCGCAGGATCGAACGCAGGCCCTTGGCGAAGGTCAGCCCCTTCTTTTCGTTGACGGGGATTTGCAGGATGCCCGGCAGCTGGTACTCGACCGGGTCCTCGATGGTGATGATCTTTTCGCGGCCGTTGTGGATCTCGGTCAGCGCCGCGTACAAGGTGGTGGTCTTGCCGGAGCCGGTCGGCCCCGTCACCAGCAGCATGCCGTAGGCCTCCTGCGCCAGCACGCGCAAGGTCGCCAGCGACGGCGCGTCGAAGCCCAGCGCCTCGAGCGTGAGCGACCCGTAGGCTTCGATCATGGCGCGCTTGTCGAGGATACGGATAACCGCGTCCTCGCCGTGGATACTCGGCATGATCGACACGCGCAGGTCGATCTCGCGGCCGTTGGCCTCGACCCGGAAGCTGCCGTCCTGCGGCACGCGGCGCTCGGCGATGTCCAACTCGGCCAGCACCTTCAGGCGCGAGATGATCTGTTCGGCCACGTCGATGCCGTTGACGGCGGTGGCGTGATCGAGCACGCCGTCGACCCGGTACTTGACGGCCAGGCCGCCGGAGGTGCTTTCCAGGTGGATGTCGGAGGCGCCCGCCTTCAACGCGTCGTACAGGGTCGAGTTGACCAGGCGGACCGCCGGACTGGCCGCCTCCGACACCGACGCGAACGACAGCACGGCGGCGGTCTTGCCGTCGCGCCGGCCCTCGCTGGCGCCGGGCAGCAGCGTGTCGGTGGCGCGCGCCGATTCCTCCTGCTTGGACAGGTAGGCCTGGATGTCGGCCTGCAGCGCCAGGCGCACCGGCAGCGGCGCGTGCGGCGTGGCGCGCGCCTGCGTGCCGAGCCAGGTCTGCAGATCGAGGTCGAACGGATCGGCGATGACGCCGACCACCACGCCGTCGAAGCCGCGCAGCAGCACGCAGTGGCGCGCCATCGCCTGCGACAGCGGCAGCAGGTCGAAGGCCGGCACGAAGGCCAGCATGTCGACCGTCTCGAGCACCGCCATGCCGAACGGCTGCGCCAGCGCGCGCACCACCAGCCGCGGCTCCATGCCGCTGAGCGACTCGAGCTCCTCGACCAGCGTGCGTTTCGATTGCTGGCGCAGATGGCGCGCGCGCGCCACCAGCGCCGTGTCCAGCACGGCCACCGGCGGCGCGGGGTCGACGATATCGACGGTATCGACGGTATTCACTTGCGCGGTCATGACATGTCTCCGGCCAGATCGAAGATCGGCATATACAGCAGCACCACGATGGCGCCGACGATCAGGCCGATGGCGGCCATCAGCAGCGGTTCGAAGGTGCGCGTGAAGCGGTCGATCCAGCGCGTGATCTCGCCGTCGTAGAAGGCCGCCGACTGGGTCAGCATCGGTCCCATGTCGCCGGTGCGCTCGCCCACGCGCAGCATGCGCAGCGAGATCGGCGTGGTCAGCTGGTTGGCCTCGAAGGCGGTCGACAGCGGCAGGCCGGCCTCGATGGCCGCGCGCGCCGCGCGCAGGTTCTGGCGCAGGCCGGCCGAGACCATGCCCCGCACCGTGTCGATGGCGTGCACGATGGTGATGCCGCCCTCGCTGAGCATGCCCAGGGTCAGATACAGCCGCGACAATTCATAGATGCGCACGCGCTCGCCGATGCCGGGCAGGCGCCCCAGCAAGCGCACCACGCCGCCGCCGGCCATCAGATGGCGCGCCGTCAGCGCCAGCGCGCCCAGCACCGTGGCGATGCCGGCCAACAGCAGCAGGGTGTGCTGGCCGGCGAACTGGCCCCAGTTGAGCATCTGCTGCGACAGCCATGGCAGGTCGCGCCCGGCGCCCTGGTAGACCTCGGCGAAGCGCGGCACCACGTAGCCGATCAAAAACAGGCTGACGCCGCCGCCGACGAGCAGCAGGATGCACGGATAGATGGCGGCCGACACCAGCTTGCCGCGCACCAGGTCGATGCGCTGCTGGTAGTCGATGAAGCGCGACAGCGAACGCGGCAGGTCGGACGTGCCCTCGGCCGCCTTGACGATGCCGATGTACAGCGGCGGGAACAGTTCGGGTTGATCGGCCAGCACGGCCGAGAAGCGCTGGCCCTCGCGCAGACCGGCCAGCAACCGCTCGAGCACGCCGCGCGTGGCCGGGTTGGCCTCCTTTTCCAGCAGCGCCTCGAGCCCCTCGACGATGCCCAGGCCGGCCGTCAGCAGCGCCAGCAGCTCCTGGCTGAACAGCACCAGGGACAGCGCGGCGCGCTTGCCTGCCCGGCCACGGATGCCTCCGCTCGCCGGCGCGATGGCGCTGACGAACAGGCCGCGCGCCTCGACCTGGCGGCGCGCGTCGGCCTCATCGCGGCCATCGATGAGCAGATGGGAGATGACCATATCGGGCGACAAGGTGCGGACATCGAACTGCATGACGAATACTGCTTTCGTTTACGGTGACGGTGGCGGTGGCGTGTGGCGTGGCGGCGTGGCGACAGGCTGCGGCTGCGG
>JBDSKP010000416.1:0-1694 GCA_039916925.1 Duganella sp. | reverse complement strand
CCGCACAGTTGGAGTTGGAACTGACGCCGCAACAATTTAGCGCGTGGATAAAACCGCTCATCCCACTCGATTACGAGTCGGGCAAGTTGCGCGTGGCCGCACCGAACCGCTTCAAGCTGGACTGGGTCAAATCGCAGTTCGCCAGCCGCATCACGGCGCTGGCCTGCCAGTACTGGGAAGCGCCGACCGAAGTGCAGTTCGTGCTCGACCCGCGTCTGTCGATGCCGAAAAAGGCCGCCACCGTGGTGCCGGCGCCGGACTACAACGACGGCAACCCGAACGGCCACCCCCGCAATTCCGACCCGGTGCCGTCGGTGCCGGAACTGCCGGCCTCGGCCGCGCCGCGCCGCGAGCAAAGCCGCATCAACACCGATTTGACGTTCGACAGTTTTGTGACCGGTAAGGCCAACCAGCTGGCGCGCGCCGCCGCCATCCAGGTCGCCAACAACCCGGGCGTGTCGTACAACCCGCTGTTCTTCTACGGCGGCGTCGGCTTGGGTAAGACCCACTTGATCCACGCCATCGGCAACCAGGTCATGGCCGACCAGCCGGGCGCCAAGATCCGCTACATCCACGCCGAGCAGTACGTGCGCGACGTCGTCACCGCCTATCAGCGCAAGGGCTTCGACGACTTCAAGCATTACTACCACTCGCTCGACATGCTGCTGATCGATGATATTCAGTTCTTCGGAGGCAAAAGCCGCACGCAGGAAGAATTCTTCTACGCGTTTGAAGCGCTGATCGCCGCCAAGAAACAGATCATCATCACCTCGGACACGTATCCGAAGGAAATCACCGGCATGGACGACCGCCTGATCTCGCGCTTCGACTCCGGCCTGACGGTGGCCATCGAGCCGCCGGAGCTGGAAATGCGGGTCGCCATTCTGTTGAAGAAGGCCAAGCAGGAAGGCGTCACGTTCTCGGACGACGTCGCCTTCTTCGTCGCCAAGCACCTGCGCTCGAACGTGCGCGAGCTCGAAGGCGCGCTGCGCAAGATCCTGGCGTACTCGCGCTTCCACGGCAAGGACATCACGATCGACGTCGTCAAGGAAGCGCTGAAGGACTTGTTGTCGGTGCAGAACCGCCAGATTTCGGTGGAAAACATCCAGAAGACCGTGGCCGACTTCTTCAACATCAAGGTCGCCGACATGTACTCCAAGCGCCGTCCGGCCAACATCGCCCGGCCGCGCCAGATCGCCATGTACCTGGCCAAGGAACTGACGCAAAAGAGCCTGCCGGAGATCGGCGAACTGTTCGGCGGACGCGATCACACGACCGTGCTGCACGCGGTGCGGAAGATCGCGCTGGATCGCACCAAGAACCCGGAATGCAACCACGAACTGCACGTATTGGAACAGACGTTAAAAGGCTAGATTGAGAGGCACAGCAACCCGCAAGGCCACCCGGGGTCGTACCCCGTACGGGGTACGACCCCAGTGCGCCGCAGTGCGGGTTAAAAGGTGCAAGCAAAGGACTGGCCGCTACACCCGTTTGCCATTATGATTCACTCGAACCGCTGAGCTGTCCGTAAGCTAAAATTGTTATAAAAATATCGTTAATCTTTACTACTGAGGATAATCTATGCAATTGGTCAAAACCACCCGAGATACCCTTCTCCGGCCACTGCAGATCGTGAGCGGTATTGTCGAGCGTCGGCACACTATGCCGATTCTGGCCAATATCCTCATCCGCAA
>JBDSKP010000415.1:0-4939 GCA_039916925.1 Duganella sp. | reverse complement strand
TTGGCGTTGTGATACGCACCAGCTCCGCCAGCAGTTCGGCCGCCTGCCCCGAACCACGCGCGATCGCGTTGAGCGTGCGCTCCCCAAGATCGGCGAAGGCGACGATCTGGCGGTCGCCGTCCATCTTGCCGTAGTAGGCTTCCCGCAGCTCCGGGCAGAACACGCCCGGCAGGCCGTCCGCATCGCTCAAAAGCGACTTGTGGGCGCCGCGGAACAGCGCCAGCGCCTCCCGCGCCGTCGCCGCGCCCTCCTCCTGCCCCTGCGATGCCAGCAGCGCGTACAGCACGATGCGCTGCGACGTGAACCGACGCCGACCCGACAGGTTGATCAACGCGCTGAATACTTCGCCGGTCAATGCCTTGTTGACGACGCCGGCCGGCGCCAGGCAGGACGTGGACATGTCCATTATGCGGCTTCCTTCGCGGGATGCGCCTGTTTTCGGTACAGGAACTCCAGCACCGCCGTGCGGTACTCGGTGTAGCGGGCGTCCTGCGCCAGCGCGACGCGGTCGCGGGGGCGCTCCAGCCGCACGTCGACGATCTCGCCGATGGTGGCGGCCGGGCCGTTGGTCATCATGACAATCCGGTCCGACAGCAGCACCGCCTCGTCGACATCGTGCGTGACCATCACCACGGTGGACCTGGTGGCGGCGACGATCTTGAGCAGCTCGTCCTGCAGGTGGGCGCGGGTCAGCGCGTCGAGGGCGCCGAACGGTTCGTCCATCAGCAGCACTTTCGGCTCCATCGCCAACGCCCGGGCGATGCCGACGCGCTGCTTCATGCCGCCCGAGATCTCGTGCGGACGCTTGGTTTCGGCGGCCGTCAGGCCCACCAGCGCCAGCGCCTGCATGGTGCGCTCGCGCAGTTGGGCCTTCGATTCGGTCTTGCCGAACACCCGTTCGACGCCCAGGTGGATGTTTTCATAACAGGTCAGCCAGGGCAGCAGCGAGTGGTTCTGGAACACCACCGAGCGCTCCGGCGACGGGCCGGCGATCTCGCGGTTGGCGCACAGCAGCACGCCGTCGGTGGGTTTCAGCAGCCCCGCGATCAGGTTGAGCAAGGTCGATTTGCCGCAGCCCGAGTGCCCGATCAGGGTGATGAATTCACCCTTGCGCACCGTCAGATCGATTTCACGCAGCGCGTGGAACACACCTTTTTTGGTGTGGAAGACCATCTCCACGCCTTCGACATCGATGAATTTTGGATCGTCCATGACCGTGCTCCTTAGTTGGATACTTGTTCGTAGGTGAATGCCCGGGCCAGCGCCATCAGCGCCTGTTCCAGCAGCAGACCGACAAAACCAATCGCCACGATCGCGATGATGATGTGCGGGACGTTCAAATTGTTCCACTCGTCCCAGACCCAGAAGCCGATGCCGACGCCGCCGGTCAGCATCTCCGCCGCGACGATGACCAGCCACGCGGTGCCGATCGACAGGCGCACGCCGGTCAGGATGTACGGCAGCGCCGACGGCAGCAGGATCTTGGTCAGCACCTTCCACTCCGACAGGTTGAGCACGCGCGCCACGTTCATGTAATCCTGCGGCACGCGCTGCACGCCGACGGCGGTGTTGATGATCATCGGCCAGATCGAGCAAATGAAGATCGACCAGATCGCGGCCGGATTGGCCGACTGGAACACCAGCAGGCCGATAGGCAGCCAGGCCAGCGGCGACACGGGCTTGAGCAGGCTGATAATGGGACTGAACATATTGCCGATGAATTGCACGCGGCCGATCAAAAATCCCAGCGGGATACCCACCAGCGCCGCCAGGCCGAAGCCGATCGCCACCCGCTGCAGCGACGCCAGCAGGTTCCAGCCGATGCCCTGGTCGTTCGGGCTGTTGCGGTAAAACGGGTCGGAGAACAGCTTGACCGCCTCCGTCAACGTCACCATCGGCGTCGGGAAGGTGCTGTTCTTGACGGTGATGATCTGCCACACCAGCAGCAGGAACAGCGCGCCCACCAGCGGGGCGATGATCTTCATGGCGGTGGCGGAGACCTGCTGCCGCACCCGCGTGGTGGAGTTGGCGGCGAGCGGGCGGCGCGGACGGCGGGCCGGTTTGGTGTCGAGCGACGCCGTTACCGGCGTGGCGCTATCGGGTTTGAGCATGGCGTTCATGGCATTCCTTTTTAGGGCGATGAATCAGGCTGGGGGACGAATCAGGCTTTGATCTTGAACGAGGCGGCGTACGCTTTCGGGTCCTTGCCGTCCCAAACCGAACCGTCCATCAGCTTGGATGCGCGCAGCGGGCTTTTCGGCACCGATGTCTTGGTCATGGTCGCGGCGTCCTTGTACAAATCGATCTGATTGACGGCGGTGGCAACGGCCACGTAGTCCGGATCGTCCTTGAGCAGGCCCCAGCGGCGGTGCTGCGTCATGAACCACATGCCGTCCGACAGGTAAGGGAAGTTCACCAGGCCGTCGTTATAGAACTTCATGTGATTCTGGTCGTCCCAGGTCTTGCCCAGGCCATTCTGGTAGCGGCCCATGATGCGCTGGTCGATCGCGTCCTTGCTGGTGTTGACGTAGGACTTGTCGGCGATGACCTCGGCCATCTTGTTCTTGTTGGCCAGCGATGCGTCGATCCATTTGCTCGCCTCGAGGATGGCGGCCATCATCGCGCGGCAGGTGTTCGGATTCTTCTTGGCGAATTCCAGCGTGGAGCCCAGCACCTTCTCCGGGTGGTCCTTCCAGATGTCCTGGGTGGTGGTCGCTGTGATGCCGATGCCGTCCATGATGGCGCGGTGGCCCCAAGGCTCGCCCACGCAGAAGCCGTCCATGTTCCCGACCCGCATATTGGCCACCATCTGCGGCGGCGGCACGGTGATGGCCTTGACGTCCTTCATCGGGTTGATGCCGTTGGCGGCCAGCCAGTAGTACAGCCACATCGCGTGGGTGCCGGTCGGGAAGGTCTGGGCGAACGTGTATTCGCGCTTGTCGGTCTTCATCAGCTTTGCCAGCGAGGCGCCATCGACGGCGCCCTTGTCGGCCAGCTTCTTCGACAGCGTGATCGCCTGGCCGTTGTTATTGAGGCCCATCAGCACCGCCATGTCCTTCTTCTGGCCGCCGATGCCCATCTGGACACCGTACAGCAGGCCATACAGCACATGGGCCGCATCGAGGTCGCCGTTGGCCAGCTTGTCGCGCACACCGGCCCACGAGGCCTCTTTACTGAGCACGAATTTGACGCCGTACTTCTTGTCGAAGCCCAGCACCGAGGCCATGACCACCGACGCGCAATCGGTCAGTGGAATAAAGCCGATCTTGATTTCTTCCTTCTCCGGCTTGTCCGAACCCGCCGCCCACACGCCACCCGTCGATAAACCCAACATGCTTCCTCCCGCTACTAGACCTGCACCATGAATGACTTTTTGAATAACCGCTCTGCGCGAGACATTAACGTCGCTGACGGCTGGTGGCAAGGCGGAATCTGCTGGTAGCTTCTTATCGTTCATGACTATCCCTCTGTAGACAGTAAAACCGTTCGGACAAAAAAAACGCCTACCCACCATGAACGCATTCATGTTTCGGTAGACGTCGTTGTCTGGCGTGCCCCACCGCCGTTGGCGGGGCTCATCGGCGCATCATTGCGCTTGCCTACAGGCTATGCAATGTCCGTGCCAGCATTGTTTACAGAGGGAGCGAAAGAGAACGGCGCCTGCGGGCGCACCGCCGGATGGCCGGCGGGCCGCGCGAAAAGCGCACCGGCGGTGCGCATCGCATCATTTTGGACTGGGACTAAAATAAAGTATTAACGCGGCCGGATTAACCCAGCAGGTCTTCCACATCGAGGATGCGCTGGGCGACCTCGGAGAGCTTGAGGTTTTTACTCATCGCCATGGTGCGCAGCTTTTGGTAGGCCTGCTCCTCGGTGAAGCGCTGGCGCTCCATCAGCAGGCCCTTGGCGCGTTCGATGACCTTGCGCTCGGCCAGCTTGCTCTTGGTGTCGGACAGCTCGTCGAGCAGCTTCTGCTCGCGTTTGAAGCGCGCCAGCGCCACCTGCAGCACCGGTTTGATGCGCTCGCCCTGCAGGCCGGCCACGATATAGGCCGACACGCCGGCCGCCATGGCCGCCTCCATGCTCTCGGTGTCCTCGCTCTCGGTGAACATGACGATGGGGCGGCGCTCGTCGCGGGTGGCGATGATGATGTGTTCGAGGACGTCGCGCGCGTCCGATTCGGCGTCGACGATGATCATATCGGGCTGCAACTGGGCGATCCGCTCGGGCAGGTACATGTCCGGCGGCAGCGAGGCGACGATGTCGTAGCCCGCTTCGAGCAGGCCGATACGCAGCACCCGGGCCCGTTCGACCTGGGCGCGCAGCGCCTCATCACCCTCGTCGCCGGCGTGGATGATGGCGTTGACAACCACGATACGTAAATTACGCATGGTCATACCAAACCAGTAATTTTGATGTGCATGGGCAGATTCTAAGGCACAAAGGCCAAATCCTGCCAGCCCTCAAATTACCGCTGCATGCCCCAGCGCTTGACGGTGACGGCTTCCAGTGGACGGAATACGACGTTTTCAACCAGCAGTCCGATGAGGATCACGGCGGCCAGCCCGGCGAATACCTTGTTGGTGTAGAGCTCATTACGGTTCTGGAAAATGTACCATCCGAGGCCGCCCTGGCCGCCGGTTGTGCCGAATACCAGCTCGGCGGCGATCAATGTGCGCCAGGCGAAAGCCCAGCCGATCTTGAGCCCCGACAGGATGGCCGGCAGCGCCGCCGGCACCAAAATGTGCAATACGAGGCGCAGGCCGCTCAAGCCGTAATTGCGGCCGGCCATGCGCAGCGTTTCGGGCACGCTCTGGAATCCGGCATAGGCGCCCAGCGCCAGCGGCCACAGGACCGCGTGCACGATGACGAAAATCAGACTGCCCTTGCCAAGGCCGAACCACAACAGTGCCAGCGGCAGCAGCGCGATCGCCGGCAG
>JBDSKP010000414.1:0-6811 GCA_039916925.1 Duganella sp. | reverse complement strand
GGGTCCATCCGCTCGCCATGGAACATAACGGTGGTCCTGAGCCGGACCGTCGTGACCCAGGCGCCGAGCGCGCCGATCAGGATGGCTAGCGCCGCGACCGAGGAAACGATGACGACGTTCATGCTTGCACCAGCGCTTCGCTGGCGCTCCACAGACGGGCCGCGACGGCGTCGTCGTGCGCCACCGGGTTGGGCGAGCGCAGCGGCCAGCCGCCGGCGCGCGAGGCCTTGTCCTTGTAGCGGGCGATCTGGCTGTAGTAGGCGCCCGACTGCTGCGCCACCTCCGGCGCCAGCAGCGCGTGCAGGGTCGTCTGCGCGCCCTCCCACGGCTCGATCATGCCGGCCAGGCGCAGCACCGGGATCACCAGCAGGCGCTGCAGCCACATCGGCAACGGAATCGCCATCAGATTGGTACGCACGAAGCCTGGATTGACGCTGGCGGCGGTCACGCCGGTGCCGACCAGACGGCGTCCCAGTTCGCGCGCGTGCAGCAGGTTGGCCAGCTTCGATTGCGCGTACGCCTCCCAGGAGTCGAACGGACGGCGGTGGTAGTTCAGGTCGTCGAAGTGGATCTCGCCCTTGCGGCCCATCGAGAGCTCGTGGAAAAAGCTCGACAGGTTGACCACGCGCGACGGCGCGCCGGCCTTCAGGGCGTCGGTCAGCAGGTTGGTCAGCAGGAAGTGCCCCAGGTGATTGACGCCGAACTGGGTCTCGAAGCCGTCCTTGGTGTGGCCGAACGGCGTTTTCATCACGCCGGCGTTGTTGACCAGGCCCTGCAGCTTCGGATGGTTGCGGTTGACCTCGGCGGCGAAGGCGCGCACCGACGCCAGCTCGGCCAGCTCGAGCTGGTAGACGAACAGCTTGGCCGATGCCGTCTCGCGGCGGATCTCGGCGGCCACGCGCTGGCCCTCCTTGACGCGCCGCACGCCCATGACGATGGTGGCGCCCTGCTTGGCCAATTGCTGGGTGGTGACCAGGCCGATGCCCGAATTGGCGCCGGTGACGACAAAGGTTTTGCCGGTCAAGTCTTGGTTGAGCAGTTCCGAACGAACCATGAGTGGGGTAGACATATCGCGCTCCGATGTGGGTTGGAATAAATAAAGAACCAGTGGTCTTCAATATATAAGACCATCGGTCTCTTGTCAAGAGATGACACACCCGATACAGTTGCGCCATTCAGTAATTTTTTATCGATGATCTTTATGACAACACCAGAACCCTTCCAACGCGCCCGCCGACCAGAACAGAAGGAGGAACGCCGCCAGCATCTGCTGGACACGGCCAGGAGGGCCCTGCACGGCGGCATGGAGGTAAGCGAGCTGAGCCTGAACGAGTTGGCGCGCCAGGCCCAGATGACCAAGTCGAACGTGTACCGGTATTTCGAGAACCGCGAGGCGCTGCTGCTGGCCTTGCTGGAGGAGGAAGCGACGCAGTGGAGTGCCGAACTGGGCGCCTGCCTGGCCGCCGCCACGCCGGTTACGCCGGAACGAATCGCGCGCGACTTCGCGCGCGCGTGCGCGGCCCGTCCGCTCATGTGCAGGCTGTTCAGCATCCTGCCGTCCATCATCGAGCGCAACGTCTCGCCGGAGCGGCTGACGGAATTCAAGCGCAATTCATTGGCCTTGATAACGGGCACGGCGGAGCAACTGCACCGGCTGGCGCCGGTGCTGCCGTTCACCGCCTATGTGGAATTCATGCGGCAGGCCATCGCGCTGATGATCGGCTTGTGGCCGCTCGCCAGTCCGGCCGAGGCGCTGGCGGGCGTGCTGGAGCTGCCGGAACTGCGACCGTTGCGCTACGACTTCGAAGCCGATCTCGGGACCGGCCTGCTGCTGGTGCTGCGCGGTCTGGAGACGCGGGCGGCGGGCTGACGTTGCCTGGATCTGCCAACCGCCAATTAATCGTGCATGTCGATCTCGGTGCGCTCGTTCTCGGTTTTCCCCAACCAGCGCCGGTGCAATATGCGCTCCAAAGGATGGGCCAGAAGAAAAAGCAGCATCACCAGTATCAAGCCGATGCCGGCGACGCGCCACGCACCCATGCCACAGACGATGCCGATGCCGGCCGTCATCCAGATCGAAGCGGCGGTGGTCAGCCCTTTTATTTTTGACGAGGCGCCATCGAGAACAATGACGCCGGCGCCGAGAAAGCCGATGCCGGTGAGGACGCCCTGAATCGTCCGGCTCAACGCTTCGCGGCTGTAATGGCCGTCGAGCGGGGCGAATTCCATGCTGGCCATGGCCACCAGCGCCGCCCCCAGCGCGACCAACCCGAGCGTCTTCATGCCGGTCGGTTTTCCGTGCAGATTACGCTCGAGCCCGAGGACGCAGCCGAACAACAGCGCGACGACCAGACGGGCCGTGATATCCCAATAATCCACCATCGTTCGACACCCGAAAAACCGGCCGCGGCCGAGCGGACCAGCATACCACCGCGATCGATGGCTTAGCAACCGCCGGCCATCGCGCGCTACTCCAGCAGCGCGGCGATGGCCAGCGGCGTGCTGCTGGTGACCACTTGCACGCCGTCGGCAAACACGGCGAAGCGATAAACGAAGACGCGAAAACCGGTCACCGCGTCGCCTGGGAAGGCCGGACCGTCCACGGCCGCCAGCGCCACGGCGCCCCCGCCCCCACCCCGCGCTACCCGCACCTGCGCCGCATCGCCTTTGGCATACGCGAACCGCACGCCGGCGCAGCTTTTGCCGCCCGGCGCGCCGGTGTAGCGCAGATAGGCGGCCATCTGCTCGCACGCGGCCAGCAGGTCGGCGACCGCGTAGAGGCCATCGGCGCGCGTGACGATCGACACCCACGGCCCGTGCGAGAACTGGCCGGGTTTGCGGTTCAATTCCAGCTCGGCGTTGTCGTCGTAGGCGGCCTTGGAGAACGGGAAGACGGCGCGTCCCAGCGCGTCGAGCGGCAAATCCAGGTGCGCGGACTTGCTGTTGAGCGTCAGGCGCAGGCCGTCCATTGGGGCGCCGCCGTCGCGCGGGCGCAGGCGCAGGTGGTTCTGCAAAAACTGCTTCGGCTTGCCGTACTTTTCAAACCAGATCATCTGGCGGTAGGCGTCGCGATAGCTGATCCAGTCCGACGCCTGCTGCGACCACGCGCACGCCGGAGCGAAGGCCAGCAAGAGCAGGAGGAATCTGAGCATGGCTTTCTAGAACCGGTACGCCAGTCCGCTGGACCAGGTGATGAAATCGCGACGCTCGACGATCGGGCTGTCGGCCGCCGGCGCGCCGAGGCGCGTCCCCACCACCGAGGTGTTGACCAGCCAGCGGCTGCTCAACTCCCAGTTCCAGTTGGCGCCCGCGTTCAACGCCATGACGCCGCCGGCGGGCCGGTAGGCGCCGAACACCTCGTAGCGCTCGCGCATGACGGCGTCGCCGGCCCACGCCGCGCCGGCGGAAAACGACACCGTGTGGTGCGGCGCCAGCGACGCCAGCGTCTTTTGCAGACCCACGCTTCCTTTCACGCCGCCGGCGCTGGTGTCGTAGACGAGGGTGGTGAGCAGCCGCACCTGATCGCCCAGGTAGTAATTATAGAATCCGCCCACGTCCCACGATCCCTTGATCGGATGCGTGCCCGCCAGACGGCGGCCGTCGCCCGGATCGCGTTTGTCGCTGTCGAGCAGCAGCGGCCCATATTCAACGCCCGGGGTGCGCGACAGATGCATGCCGGCGACGCCGGTGGCCGAGACGAAGATGCCATTGCTCCACTGAACCTGCAACAGTGGCCGCAGTGCGATGGAGCGGTCCTCGCCATCAGCCGGCGACGAGCGCTTGGCGAGCGCCAACCCGACGTACATGTCGGAGCTACCGTCGGGCATCATGCCGACGGCATTCTCCTCGGCCAGGGCCGGCAGCGCGGCCAGGCACAGTAACGCGAATATCGGGGACGGCTTGTACATGTTTTCCTTAGAAGCCGAAGCGCACGCCCAGCGAGATCTTGTCCATCTTCGCCGTCAGCTCTTCGTATTTTATTTTAGTCGTATGTTCGAGTTCGAGCTGCAACGCCACGTCCTTGGTCACGAACCAGGCGGCGCCGACGCCCAGATACGCGCCGGTTTTGTGTACCCGCTCATCCGGTCCGGCCCCGGGGCCGCTCGCATCGAGCTTGAGCCGGCCCTGCGCCACGCCGGCCTTGCCGTACAACGACCAGTCCTCGCTCAGCTTCCAGTCGGTCCGTACCGCCAGATAGCCCATGCTGGTACGCAGGCGCAGCCGGCGGCCGGCGTCGAGGTCGAAATCGGTCGATCCGCCCGAACCGCTGTAACCCGCCTCCAGCGCCCAACCTGACGACAGCACATAGCCGGCGTACAGGCCGAGCGGCCGCTGTTTGCCCGAGGCGTCGTGTCGCCTCGTGGTGCCGCCTTCGGTGACGTTGACATGGCCATCGGTGCCGCTGGCGATATTGGCGCCGAGGTAGAAATCCTCCGCCTGCGCGAACGGCGCGAAGGCGATGGCGAAGACGGCGCTGACAAAGATTTTTTTCATGATGGTTTTCCGGGTTGAGGTAAGAGCCTCGAATCTTAGAACCCGCCACCGCAGAAATCCTCTCCGGACTGTATGTCAATTGTCGTCAATTTGTAGAACGTATTTGTATAAAAAGTGTACGGATCTGTACCGGATTGTCTAAATCGCCACTTCGGCGTGGGCTGCCGCTACAATGCTGATCAAAACGGAGGGCGAATGCAGCGAGTAATGCTGGTGGAGGACGATGCGCGGCTGGCCGCGCTGGTCGGGGAATACCTCGGCGAGTTTGACTACGCGGTCGACGTGGTCGGCCGCGGCGACCGCGCGCTCGAGCGTTTCAACGCCACGCAGCCGGACCTGGTGATCCTCGACCTGACCCTGCCCGGCACCGACGGCATGGTGGTGTGCCGCCAGCTGCGCCAGTTGAGCGCCGTGCCGATCCTGATCCTGACCGCGCGCGAGGACATGTTTGACGAAGTCTCCTGCCTCGAACAAGGCGCCGACGACTACGTCAACAAACCGATCCAGCCGCGCGTGCTGCTGGCCCGCCTGCGCGCTCTGCAGCGGCGCGGCAGCGCGCCGGCCGACGCCGACGTGGTGGTGGGCGCGCTGCGCATCTCGCGCGCCGACCGCGCCGTGTTCTGGCGCGGGCGCGAAGTGGCGATGAACAGCGCCGAGTTCAAACTGTTCCTGATTTTGGCGGAGGCGGCCGGCAAGGTCCAGTCGCGCAACGACATCCTGATCAAGATGCGCGGCATCGAGTTCGACGGCCTCGATCGCAGCATCGACAACTGCGTCTCGCGCCTGCGCCGCAAGTTCGACGACGGCGCCTCCGAACGCATCAAGACCGTCTGGGGCGAAGGCTACCTGTTCAGCCCCTCGGCCTGGGAATGAACCGCGTCTTCCTGCGCTTCGTGCTGCCGGTGTTGCTGGCCATCGGCCTGGCCACGGTCGTCATCTACCTCACCTTCGCGCGCCTGTTCGGCGACCCGGTCGACGAGATCGCGCGGCGCCAGGCCACCGGCCAGATCTTCCTGCTGGAGCAGTACATCGACAAGGCCGGCGCCGACGAGTGGCTGGTGCGGCTGAACAAGGTGCGCGAAGTCTCCGGCGTCACCTTCGAGCTGCTGCCGCTGCGCGCCGCGCTGGCGGCGCTGCCCGAATCCAAACGCGGCCAGCTGGCGCAAGGCGCGATCGTCATCGACGCCGGCGGCAAAGCGTTTTACCGGCGCGTCGATCGCGACGGCGCGCGCTACGTCGGCAGCGACGACGACGTGATCCTGGCGCGCCATCTGCCGATCGATATCGGCCAGGCGCTGGGCATGGAAGCGATCCGCTTCGGCGTGATCGCCCTGTTCCTGTTGGTGCCGATCGGCTGGTGGTCGCGCCGCCACTGGCGCGAGCTGGAGGCGCTGTCGCGCGTCGCCGACGACTTCGGCCGGGGCGACCTGGCCGCGCGCGCCGCGCCGCGCCGGCGTTCGATCATCGCGCCGCTGGCGGGCCGCATCAACGACATGGCGGGCCGCATCGGCGGGCTGCTCGAGGCGCGCAAGAATCTGCTGCACTCGGTGTCGCACGAACTGCGCACGCCGATCGCGCGGCTCGAATTCGGACTGGAGCTGCTGCTGCATCGGCACGCGGCCACCGACCCGGCGCTGGAGCAGCGCGTGCGGGCGATGGCCACCGATGTCGATGAATTGAAGGCACTGGTTAACGAGCTGCTGGACCTGACCCAGCTCGATCAGGCGCGCTCGATGCCGACGCGGGCGGTCGCGCTGGCGCCGCTGCTGCGCGGTTGCGCGCCTTCGCCGTCGGCGGCGCGGCGTTACAGCGCCAGCATCGACGCCGACCTTGGCGAGATCGAAGGCGACCAGCGGCTGCTGGCGCGCGCCGTCAACAACCTGCTGGGCAACGCCGCCAAATACGCGTCGTCGCGCATCGATTTGAGCGCCGCGCGCGACGAGGACCACGCGGCCGGCGGCTACGGCCTCGGACTGGCCATCGCGCTCAAGGCGGCGCGGCTGCACGGCGGCGACATCGCCATCGACGACTCGCCGCTCGGCGGCGCGCGCTTCACGCTGACGCTGCCGATATAGCGCGGCGACCAAAACCAAGCCACCAGGACCGTAAGCCAAGGGCAGCTCGGCTGCAAATACGATACGTCCGGACGCCGGATTAAGTTCAACGCGCAGCTCGCCCCCCAGCCGCAGGCACGCTATGTTCGAATTGGCTCGGTCGCTATGGCTGCATGACTGGGGCCTGACGGAAATGCGGATCATCGCGTCACAACTGAACGCGGAATTCCCACTCCCGGAACTCTTAAAATTCTCACGGATCG
>JBDSKP010000413.1:0-4299 GCA_039916925.1 Duganella sp. | reverse complement strand
GACAGCACCTCGCTCATGCGGGCGATGCGGGCCGGCTCCGGCGGCGCCAGCGCCAGCAGGTCGGCGGCGGCGGTGATCGGCGCCAGCGGATTGCGCAGCTCGTGCGCCAGCATCGCCAGGAAATCGTCCTTCTGCTGGTTGCTGCGCGCCAACTCGGCTTCGACCCGCTTGGTGTCGCTGATGTCGATGGTGATGCCGTCGAAGCGCGTCGGCGCGCCGTCGCGGTCGAAATAGGTGCGGCCCTTGGCGCGCAGCCAGCGCTCGCGCCCGTCCGGCGCCACCACCCGGTATTCGACGTCGTAGCCCTGCTTGTTTTCGACGCTGGCGTCGACGGCGGCGCGGGTGCGCTCGCGGTCGTCGGGATGGATGCGGCTGTAGAACAGGTCGAAGTCGATCTCGGCGTCCCCGGGCAGGAAAAAGTGCTCCTTGCACTTGTCGTTCCAGAAGATCTTCCCCATCGGCATGGGACAATAAAACGTCCCCAGCTCGCCGGCGGCGACGGCCAGCTCGAGACGTTCGCCGGCCTCGGTCGCGCGCGCCTCGGCGTTGCGGCGCCGGCCCTCGCCCTCGCGCATCAGCTCGACCAATTGCCGCAAATCCTGCAGCGAACTCGTCAGCTGCGCCGGCTGGCCGCCCGCGCCCGGCCCGTCCTCGCTGACCAGGATGTCCGTCAGATCGTAGACACGGTGCAGGATGAAGCGCACCGCGCCGTCGTCGCCGGGCACCGGGATATTGGTGGGCAGCCAATATTTGACGATGAAGCCGTCGCCGTCCCGGTCGGGCACGTCGTAGCGTTGCACCTCCATCGCGTGCGCGCGCCCCGTGCCGATCACCAGTTCCAGCGACGCGCGCAGCCGCGCCGGCCCGTCCGCCTCGGCCGTCGCCGGCGGGAAGGCGTCGAACAGCGGGCGGTCGATCAGGTCGGCGCGCCGGGTCAGCGTCGCCGCCAGGTACTCGTCCGACGCGTGGCGGATGACGAAGTCCGGCGTGGCGTCGAGCACCAGTATCGCGAACGGCAGGGACTGCACTATCAGGGAGGTCTCGAACGTCATGCGAATTTCTGTAAAGAATGCAGGCGGGCCGCCGTCCACATATTGGATGAAAAGTAACCAAGATTGTAGCATCCGCCCCCCGGCGCGCGGATGGGCAATCCGGCCTACACGGACACAAGAAACGCTCCTACAGGCAATGGCAGAGCGCGCGTCTACTATATTTCCACGGCAAAGCTTTTTCCATTGCCAACTTCAGCTTACCAACATTCGCTTATTTTGAGACACCCGGGAGACTATGATGAGCAAACCAACACAAGGCGGTAAAAACGGCGGCAACAGCAAACTGGAAGAAACCGGCACCGCGAAGAGCTCCGGCAACGGCGGCAGCGGCAAAGGCAACAGCCAGTCCGCCACGTCCGGCGGCAAGGCATCGGCCGGCGCCGGCTCGTCCGGCAAGTCTTCTTCCGGCTCGAAGTCGAAATAATCCCCCCACTTACCGATACGAGGCAACCGACATGACCACTACCACCACCGCCAAGGGCAAGGCGCCGCGCGCAGCAAGACACCGGATCCACCGACGCCATCGAACTGCTCACGCAGGATCACAGGAACGTCAAGGAACTGTTTGAAAAATACGAGAACCTGAGCGATCGTTCCACCGCCAGCAAGAAGAAACTGGCCACGCAGATCTGTCTGGAGCTGACCAAGCACGCGACCGCCGAGGAGGAAATCTTCTACCCGGCCGTGCGCGAGGCCAGCGGCGACAACGAGGACCTGGTGGACGAGGCGACCGTCGAGCACGCCTCGGCGAAGGAACTGATCGCGCAAATCCTGGAAATGGAACCGGGCGACGACCTGTACGACGCCAGGGTCAAGGTGCTGTCGGAGCAGATCGAGCACCACGTGGAGGAAGAAGAAAAGGAAATGTTCCCGAAGGCGCGCAAAGCCAAGCTCGATCTGGCGGCGCTGGGCGAGGCTATCGCCGCCCGCAAGGAAGAAATCGAGTTGCCGATGCCGTCGTTGCCACATTAAACCCGCACCGCGGCCACATGGGGTCGGGCCCGGTGGGGTCCGACCGCGGTATCCGGGTCGCGGGTTGCGGTGTTTCAATCACAACAAGCAAGCCGGCACGTCATTCGGCGCGCAACGCTTCGACGAAGAAATCGAACGCCGTCCTCACCCTGGACGGCAAATTTTTGCTCGACGGCACCAGAATCAATATCGGCGCCGCATCGAACCGCCACGGCTGCAGCACCCTCACCAGCCTGCCCTGGCGCACCACCTCCTCCACATCCCATTGCGAGCGCAGCACCAGGCCCAGCCCCTGTTCGGCCCAGTAGCGCGCGGTGCCGCCGTCGTTGCTTTGCAGCGCCGGATGGATGCGGATCGACTCGCGCGCGCCCCAGCGTGCCTCGACGCCGCCCTGGTCCGTCCTGTAATGCCACAGCGTGACGTCCTCGTCGTTTTCACGGACCGACGGCGTCACGTTCAGCACCCTGGCCGCCTCGCTCAGCGACACGCAGCGCGCCAAGGTTGCCATCAGACGCAGGTCTTCGATCTTGATCATTCAATTTCGCTTAAGCTTTTACTGTCTTCTATTTAAACATGGATTGAAGAATAAGCCTTACATTACGTGCATCGTTTCATTCACCAAGGAGAAAATATGTCGGCGCTTATCGGTCTGAGCACGCCTGCGGCGATCATCGACGTCCCGCGCATGCGGCGCAATATCGCGCGCATGCAAACCAGGATGGACGCGATGCACGTCCACTTCCGTCCGCATATCAAAACCAGCAAGAGCGAGCCGGTGACGGCCATGCAACTAGCCGCCGGCGCGCGCGGCATCACGGTGTCCACGCTGCTGGAGGCGGAGCGGTTTTTCGAGGCCGGCACCACCGATATCCTGTACGCGGTCGGCATGGTGGGCAGCAAGCTGCCGCAAGCGATGGCCTTGCGCCGGCGCGGCTGCGACTTGAAGATCATCACCGACAGCCTGGCCTCGGCCGAGGCCATCGTGCGCTTCGGTACGGAAAACGACATGCGCTTCGAGGTGTGGATCGAGATCGACAGCGACGGCCACCGCTCCGGCATCCAGCCCGAACGCGACGTGCTGCTCGACGTCGGCCGCCTGTTGCACGACGGCGGCATGCGGCTCGGCGGCGTGATGACGCACGCCGGCGCCAGCTACAGCCTCGACGTGCCGGAACAATTGGCCGCCATGGCCGAACAGGAGCGCAAGGCCTGCGTCGACGCGGCGCAGCGGCTGCGCGGCGCCGGCCTGCCGTGCGCGGCGGTCAGCGTCGGCTCGACCCCGACCGCGTTGTCGGCGCGCTCGTTCGACGGCGTCACCGAGGTACGCGCCGGCGTGTATGTGTTCTTCGATCTGGTGATGCACAACATCGGCGTGTGCGCGGTGGACGAGATCGCGCTGAGCGTGCTGACGACCGTCATCGGGCACCAGGAGGAGAAAGGCTGGGCCATCGTCGACGCCGGCTGGATGGCGATGAGCCGCGACCGGGGCACGCAAAAGCAGAAGCACCTGCGCATCCTGCCCAACCACGCCTGCGCCACCGGCGCGCAATATGCGGAGTACCAGGCGCTGAGCGACGATGGCGGCGTCGAAAGCTGGCCGCGCCTGAACGGCTGGTAAGACGAGGTCACGACGAGACACGTAGGGCGGATTAGGCGGAACGCCGTAATCCGCCAATGCATGAGCCGCCGCGACGCACGCATGGCGGATTACGCTACGCTAATCCGCCCGACGTGCCTCCGACAAATCAGCTCTTGCTGCCGGCCACCCACTTCATGCCGAAGTTGTACTTGCGGTCCATCACCTCGTGCATGCTTTTGCCGCCCTCGGGCACGATGTAATCGACCAGCTTGGTGACCTGCAGCTTGCCGCCTGCGTTTTCGATCATGGCGATCGCGCACATGCGCTGGCTGGCGCCCTGGTCCAGGCGCACCTCGATCGGCGGCTGGTCCGGCACGTTGATGGTGACCACGCCGTCGGTGGCGGCCCAGTTGGGCGCGCCCTCGTAAATGAACGCGAAGATCAACGCCCGCTTGATCTCGTCGAAATGCTGGCCGTTGATGGTCAGGTTCTCGCCGTCGACGCTGGCGCCGGTGCGGTCGTCGGCGGCCAGCTGGATGTAGGGCCGGTTGTTGAAATCGCCGAAGCTATTGCCCAGCGCCTGCACCACGCCCTTGGTGCCGCTGGTCAGCTCGTACATGCAGGCCAGGTCCAGGTCGAGCCCCTTGGACGCGCGCGCGCCGCCGGTCAGCTTGGACAGGAAGCCGCCCTTCTCGG
>JBDSKP010000412.1:0-4229 GCA_039916925.1 Duganella sp. | reverse complement strand
TTTCGACACCAAGGCGCCACCGCCACGGCCGGGCACCGACGCCATCCTGGCCCAGGCCCGGCTCGACGCCGGCAAGATCGACAAGGAATTGCGCAAGACCTTCCCCATCGCCGAGCCGCTGCCGCCGCCCGACAGTAAGCAGGCCCGGCTGCAACGCGGCTTCGACGCCGCCCACGACGCGGTGCCGCCGAAATGGTACCAGGGCGCGAAAATGGTGGAACTGGGCACGCCGGACGGCGAGAACAAGAGCCGTACCTACAAGATCATCACGGCGTTCGCGACGTACTGCATCAACATCCGCCCGGACGGCAAGAAGTCGTACACCAATTGTCCGAGCTAGCCACCAGTCATATCTCCGCCTGGCCCAGCGGCGCCAGGCGGCGCAGGCGCAACGCCACCAGCATCGCCAGCGACAGCGCCAGCCCCAACACCATGACCACGCCGGGCCAACCGTCGCGCCCCCACATGACGCCGGTGGCCGAACCGATCACGCTGGACCCGAGGTAATAGAAGAACAGGTACAGCGCCGACGCCAGCGCCTTGCCGGTGGTTGCGCGCCGCCCGACCCAGCTGCTGGCCACCGAGTGCGTGGCGAAGAATCCATAGGTGAACAGCGCCACGCCCAGCACGACCAGCGGCAGCCAGTTCGACAACGTCAGCAGCAAGCCGGCCAGCATCAGCGCCATCACAGCCCACAGCACGTGGCGGCGGCCGAAGCGGTCGGCCAGGCGTCCCGCCCAGACCGAACTGTAGATCCCCAGCAGATACAGGAACGACACGGCTCCGACCAGGCTGTGGCTCAGCCCGAACGGCGCGCCCAGCAGGCGGTAGGCGATGTAGTTGTACAGGCTGACGAACGCGCCCATCAGCAGGAAGGCCAGCGCGAACAGCCACGGCATGCCGGCGTCGGACAGGTGCAGCCTGAAACCGGACGCCATCGAGCGCAGGCCGCCGCCGGACGGCACGAAATGACGCGAGGCCGGCAGGCTGCGCCAGAATTCGGCCGCCGCCAGCACGCCGGCCACCCCGACCGCGCCCAGCGCCACCCGCCACGAGAAATGGTCGCTCAGCACCGAGGTGACGACGCGCCCGGCCATGCCGCCGAAAGCGCTGCCGCTGATATATAGCCCCATCGACAGCCCCAGCGAGGTCGGCTCGATCTCCTCGCCCAGGTAGGCCATGGCGATGGCGGGCATGCCGCCCAGCGCGATGCCCAGCAGCGCGCGCATCGCCAGCAGTTGCGGATAGCTTTGGGCGAACGCCGACAGTATCGTCATCAACGCGGCGACCGCCATCGCCGCCACCATCAGCGACTTGCGGCCGAGCCGTTCCGACAGCGCGCTCGACGCCACCAGCGACAAGGCCAGCGCGGCGGTCGACACCGACAGCACCATGCTGCTCCGCGCCGCGCTCAGCTCGAACTCGCGCGACAGCAACGGCATCAGCGGCTGCACGCAGTACAGCAGCGCGAAACAGGAAAAGCCGCCGAAGAACAAAGCGCGGTTGCTGCGGGTGAATTCGGCGCTGCCGGCGGCGATGCGTGGCGCGGCGACATATTGCGCCCGTGGCCCGGGCAGGGCTGAAGCTAAGGCTGTGCTTGAAGACATGGCGGTTCCGATGCAAAACTCGATGGTTTCATCTTAGGATTGCGCTGTATGGCTGTCCAATATATATTTAAGCCGTTAGTCATACTTTAAAACGATAACCAGAGGACAGCCCGCGTGGAATTACGTCACTTGCGCTACTTCGTCGCCGTGGCCGAGGAGCTCAGCTTCACCCGCGCGGCCGAGCGTCTGCACATCGGCCAACCGCCGCTGAGCCACCAGATCCAGATGCTGGAAGCCGAAGTGGGCGCCCGCCTGCTGGAACGCAGCAAGCGCTGGGTGCGCCTGACGGAGGCGGGCAAACTGTTCCTGGACGACGCGCGCCGCGTGTTGTCGCTGGCGGAACAGGCGGTGCAGACGGCGCGCCGGGCCGAGCGCGGCGAAGCGGGCGAGTTGCGCGTCGGCTTCACGTTCTCGACGCCGCTGACGCCGCTGTTCGCGACCGTCATCAACCGTTACCGGCAGCGCTATCCCGGCGTCACACTGACCTTGCATGAACGATCGACGCTGGCGCAGATCAACGCGCTGGCCGACCGCGAGCTCGACCTGGGGCTGGTGCGGCCGCCGGAGTCGACGCTGCCCGAGGCGGTGATGACGACCGAGTTGCGGCGCGATCCGCTGGTGATGGTGCTGCCGGAGGACCATCCGCTGGCGGCCAGGGCAAGCTTGCGGATCGCCGACCTGGCGGGGCAGCCGCTGGTGATGTATCCGAAGACGGCCGGCACCGGCATCCATCCGCAGATTTTCCGGCTGTGCCGCGCGGCCGGGTTCGAGCCGACGATCGCCATGGAGGCCGGCGAGGCGTCGACGATGGCGGGACTGGTGGCGGCGGGGTTCGGGATCGCGGTGCTGCCGAGTTCGTTCGACATCATCCGCTTGAGCGGCGTGCTGTACCGGCCGCTGGCCGACAAGGATGCCACGACCGCGCTGCTGCTGGCGCAACGAAAAGATGAGATATCGCCGCTGGTGGCGGCGTTCAGGGCGATCGCGCTGGAGGCTGCGCTGGAAAATCAAACCCCCACCCCGCCGCATCGCGGGTTGCGGGGTGCAGGTTGACCCTACGAATAATCGGCATCCAATTCGGACCCGGCATAATTCTCCAATTCCGCGAACAAGGTCTTCATCGCCGTGCGCCCCTTGATGTGCTGGATCACGGTGCAGGTCTGGCGATAGCTGTCGATACGGTCCAACAGCACAGGATGATGCTGCACCGGCACCTTGGCCACCAGCGCCGCCCAGCCCTCCTCGTAATCCGGCTTGTTCTTGCGCACCGATTTGACGAAGCGCTCGAACTCCTTCTGCCCGGTGCGCGCCACCACCCTGCCCCCGCCCTCGATGGCGAAGATGATCGCCAGCGCGATCACGCCCTCGGCGTTCAGATCCGTGTCGCTGACCGGGCCCTCGATGTTGTGCCGGCGCAGCCAGCCGGCCAGCCGCACGATCGCCTGCACCTCCTTGCGCTGCTTGAGCATGATGTCGTACCGGTCCGCCCCGTTCCAGTTCTGGTTCGGATCGGTCTGGCACAGCTCGATGAACAGGTCGCGCAGCCGGCGCGCCGAATACACCGGATCGGTGTCGTACTCGCCGACCAGCGTATCCTCCGGCAAGGCCGACAACTCCTTGATCATCCGGAAGCCGATCTGGAACGCGTGCTCGGCGCCGTGCTCGATCAGGAAGTCGAGCGCGGCCAGATCCGTCTCGTGCCGTATCACATGGTCGAGCCCCAGCGACACCCCGCCCACCGTCAACTGCAGCGCCTTCTGGATGCCCTCGGCGGTGCGGTCGTTGGTGAACTTTTCGGCCACCATGGCCGTGATGCCGGTCAATTCGTCGGCCAGCGCGTAGGCGGCCTCGTCGTCCGGATGGGTCGCCAGTTGCTGGATCGCGCGCGTCAGGCGCGGCAAATTCTCTACTACTAATGCTGGCAGCATGGATTACGCTTCCATTAAGAGAAAATGCCGGTGCCGACGCTGCGGCGCGAACCCGCCTTGGCGCTGCGCGTCGACGGCACCTGCTTGCGCAAGCGGTACAGCAATTCCTTGGTCGAACGCTGCAGGAAGGTCGGCTCCTCGTCCGGGTCGTCGCTGAACTCGGCGTCGGCCAGGTCGGCGCTGTGGCGGAACTCCGGGAACAGCTCGAACAGCGCGCGGTCCCAGCCGTCCTCGGACGCCTGCGCCAGCGCGATCGCCAGCGGCACGACATCGTTGTCGGACGAGGTCTGGCCGGTCAGGTACGGGCCCTTCGAAATGATCTCGCCGGCCACCTCGAGGATTTCCTTCGGCGCCATCGAGAACAGGATGGCGAAGATGGTGGCGCCGTGGTCGGTCGCCGAGGCCGCCTGCAGCAATTCGACGCGGCGCTCCTCGTCGTCGGTCGAGAACACCACGCCGTGCACGTGCGCGAACAGCGATTCGGCGATGCGCTCGGGATCGTCCTCGATCAGGTCGTCCTGCCAGGTCGCGGCGAAGAAGGCCAGGCTGTCGGCCCACGCCTTGGGCGGCACCAGCAGGGTCGCCAGCGACATCTTGCCGCCGTCGAAGCCGGCCATGTGCAGCGCCGTCACTTGCGGCGGGATGTTGCTCAACACTTCCACCACCGCCAGGTCGCCGAACTGGTCGGCCGCTT
>JBDSKP010000411.1:0-2833 GCA_039916925.1 Duganella sp. | reverse complement strand
GCCCAACGAAGCACCGGCGACGGTGCTGCCGTGATAGGCGTTTTGGCGGCTGATGATGGTGTGGCGTTCCTTGTATCCCAGCACATCCCAATAGCGGCGCACCATGCGCAGATTGGTGTCGTTGCCTTCCGAACCGGAACCGGTGAAGTAGACGTGGTTGAACCCCGGCGGCGATATCTTCGCCAGCTTGGCCGCCAGCTGCACCGCCGGCACGTTGGTGGTGTTGAAGAAGCTGTTATAGAACGGCAGCGTCTCCATCTGCTGATAGACCGCTTCCGAAATACTGGTGCGGCCGTAGCCGACGTTGACGCACCACAGACCGGACATGCCATCGAGGATCTTCTTACCCTGCGAATCCCACAGGTAGATGCCCTCGCCGCGCACCATCACGCGCGCGCCTTTTTCGCCCAGGGCCTTGTGATCGGTGAACGGGTGGATGTAGTGGGCCGTATCCAGCTTTTGAATGGCGGCGGTGTCGTAGACCTGCGGGGCGGCGGGACTCTTTACCGAGGCGACCAGCGCGGCGCTGGGCGCCACGCTTGGTGCAAATGAGTTATTAGCCATGGTGATTCCTTGTTGGAGAAGTGGATGATCAGACGTGCAGCAGCAGGTGTTCGCGTTCCCACTGGCTGATGACGGTCATGAATTCCTGGTGCTCCAGGTCCTTGATGGCGGCGTAGACGTCGATGAAGCGGCCACCCAACACGCTGCGCAGCTTGTCCTCGGCGCGCAGATGCTGCAGCGCTTCCGGCAGGCCTTGCGGCAGCTCGACTTTGAGGTCGTAGGCGCTGCCCACGGTCATCGGCGTCGGTTCCAGCTGCTCGGTCATGCCGAGATAGCCGCAGGCCAGCGTCACGGCCAGCGCCAGATAAGGATTGGCGTCCGCGCCGATGATGCGGTTTTCAACGCGACGATCCTGCACGCCCGATTCCGGCACGCGGAAGCCGACGGTCCGGTTGTCCATGCCCCACTGGATGTTGATCGGCGCCGCCGTGTGGCGCACAAGGCGGCGGTACGAATTGACGTAAGGCGCGACGATCGCCATCGCCGACGGCATGTAGCGCTGCAGCCCGGCGATGTACTGCCGGAAGATCGGCGCGGCCGATCCATCCTCGGCGCTGAAGATGTTCAGGCCCGTTTTGACATCGACCACGCTCTGGTGCACGTGCATCGCGGAACCCGGCTCGCCGGCCATCGGCTTGGCCATGAAGGTGGCATACATGTCGTGCTTGAGCGCCGCCTCGCGCAAGGTACGCTTGAAGAAGAACACCTTGTCGGCCAGTCCGAGCGGGTCGCCGTGCAGGAAGTTGATCTCCATCTGGCCGGCGCCGATTTCGTGAATCAGCGTGTCGACGTCGAGGTTCATCAGGTCGCAGTAGTCGTAGATGTCCTCGAACAGCGGATCGAATTCGTTGACGGCGTCGATGCTGTAGACCTGGCGGCTGGTCTCGGCGCGGCCGCTGCGGCCGATCGGCGGTTTCAAGGGCAGATCGGGATCGGTGTTTTTCGCGGTCAGGTAGAACTCCAGCTCCGGCGCCACGACCGGCTTCCAGCCCTTGTCCTCATACAGCTTGAGCACACGGCGCAGCACGGAGCGCGGAGCGAAATCGACCAGGCGGCCGTCGGAGAAATAGCAGTCGTGGATCACCTGCGCGGTCGGATCGCTGGCCCACGGCACCATGGTGATGGTGGTGGGGTCGGCCTTCAGGATCATATCGCGGTCGGTGCTGGAGATGGCGCGGTCGTAGCCCGCGTCCTCGGTTGGATAGTTGCCGGTCACGGTCATGCCCAGCACCGCCTCCGGAATGCGCATGCCGCGCTCCTGGGTGAATTTACCGCGCGGGAGGATCTTCCCGCGCGCCACGCCCGTCAAGTCGGGCACCAGGCATTCAATTTCGGTGACGTGCTTCTCGTTCAGCCACAGATCCATGTCTGTGTACGTAAAATTTTCGCGGATTGCCATGTAATTCTCTCTTTATTTTGATGTGCGCCGGCCGCGTGCGGGCCTTGGCGTTGCTTTTTTTTGTGGGGCTATGCGAAAACGGCACTAAGGGACCCGCCGCGCCCACTGTTCGTAGGTCTTCATGCGTCTCTCCCCTGCTTGTAGATGCGGCAGGCCTCACCGAAGGCCTGGAACAACTTGATCGAGTCGGGGTTTTCGGATAACCGCCACTCGGGGTGCCACTGTACTCCTAGAGTGAATCCCGTGGCGCCCTCCACGCGGAACGCCTCCACCAGGCCATCGTCCGCGCGCGCTTCGACCGCCAGTCCCGGCGCCAGTTCGGCTATGCCCTGCCCGTGCAGCGAATTGACCATGATGGTCGACACACCGCCCAGTATTTGCGCCATGCGTCCGTCCGGCTCCAGCGCCACGCGGTGCGATGCCGCGTACTGCCGCTCCAGCGTTTGGGTCTTTTGCTCGCGATGATCGGACATGCCCGGCACGTCGTGCACCGCCTGGTGCAGCGTGCCGCCCAGGGCCACGTTCATCTCCTGGAAGCCGCGGCAGATCGCCATCAGCGGGATGCCGCGTTCGAGGGCGGCGCGGATCAGCGGCAGCGTGGTGGCGTCGCGCGCCGGATCGCGTGGCAGCGCAGGATCGAGCACCGTCTGGCCGTACAGCGCGGCGTCCACATTCGACGGGGAACCGGTCAGCATGATGCCGTCGGCCACGTCCAGCAGCGCGTCGAAATCTGTGGCTTCGCCGAGCGCCGGCACGATCAGCGGCGCGCAGCCGGCGCCGTCGGCCACGGCGGCGACGTATTTAAAATGCGTCGTGTGGCTGGCGTGGACGCCGACCAGGTTGACGCAAGCGGGAACCAAAACAATGGGG
>JBDSKP010000410.1:0-6804 GCA_039916925.1 Duganella sp. | reverse complement strand
AATGCGGCGTTCGAGTTGCGCGCCGCTACCGACGCTGTCAAGGCGGTGCAATCCTGGCCGCTGGCCTACTGGCCGGACGGTACGCTCAAATGGTCGGCGCACGCGCTGCCGCCGGACGTCGGCGGCGGCAAGCCGGAAGCCGGCTACACGCTGCATCCACTGCCCGACGCCGGTGCGTCCGGTCCGGCGCTGGCGAAAGACAATTCCGGCGGCATCGACATCGATACCGGTGTGCTGCAATGCGCGCTGCCCCGCTCGGGCGCCGTGCTGGTGGCGGCGATGAGGCGATCGGGCAGGCCGCTGTTGCGCGACGGCCGCCTGTTGCTGCTGGTGGACGACGGCATCGATGACGAGTCGGCCGGCACCGGGCGCCGCTCGTACGACGGGGCCGTTGACAAGGTGACTCTGGAGCAGAACGGCCCGCTGCGCGCGGTGGTCCGCGTCGACGGCAGCCACCGGCACGCCGACGGCGCCAGGCTGCTGCCGTTCGTGGTTCGCTTGTACTTCTACAAAAATTCCGACGCGGTTCGCCTGGTCCACACGCTGGTGTACGACGCCGCCCCCGCCAAGGCATATATTCGCGGCGTCGGCCTGCGCTTCGGCGTCCCCTTGGCCGGCCCGCTGCACGACCGCCACATTCGCTTCGTCGGCGACAACGGCGGCGTGTTCAGCGAGGCGGTGCGCGGCTTGACCGGCTTGCGCCGCGACGCCGGCCAGGCCGTCCACGACGCCCAGTTGTCCGGCCGCGCGGTGCCGCTCAATGACATGCCGGCGGCGGTGGCCAAGGGATTGACGTATATCCCGGCCTTTGGCCACTACACGCTGCTGCAGTCGCATCCGGACGGCTTCTCGATCAGCAAGCGTACCAGGGCGGGCCAGGGCTGGATACACGCCGCCAGCGGCGCGCGCGCCACGGGCGTCGGCTATGTCGGCACACCGGACGGCGGCGTGGCGTTCGGGGTGCGCAATTTCTGGCAAAGCTATCCGGGCCAGATCGACATCGCCGGCGCGGAAACCCCGATGGCCACCGTCACCATGTGGCTGTGGGCGCCCAAGGCGGCGGCCATGGACCTGCGCTTCTACCATGACGGCATGGGCGAGGACACGTTCGAAAAGCAGCGCGCGGCGCTCGACATCACGTACGAAGACTACGAACCGGAATTCGGCACACCATACGGCGTGGCCCGCACCAGCGAGCTGGAATGGCAGCTGCTGCCGGCCACGCCGGCTGCCGACACACTGGTGGCGATCAGCCGCCGCATCCAGTCGCCGCCGCAGTTGCTGGCGACGCCCGCACGCATGTATCAGGCCAACGTGTTCAGCGAATACTGGAGCCCCGCGTCCGAACATCCTTCGCCGGAGGCGGCCAGGCTGCAACGGCAACTGGCGTGGAGTTTCGATTTCTACCGCAACCAGGTCGAGTATCGGAAATGGTATGGCTTCTGGGACTACGGCGATGTGATGCACACCTACGACGAGCAGCGCCACGTCTGGCGCTATGACGTCGGCGGCTACGCGTGGGACAACTCGGAGCTGAGTACCGATATCTGGCTGTGGCATTACTTCCTGCATAGCGGCCGCGCGGACGTGTTCCGCATGGCCGAGGCGATGACGCGCCACACCGGCGAGGTCGATGTCCACCATATCGGCCCGTTCGCTCCGCTCGGTTCGCGCCACAGCGTCCAGCATTGGGGCGACAGCGCCAAGCAGCTGCGCATCTCGACCGCCTTCAATCGTCGTTTTATGTACTACCTGACGGCCGACGAGCGGATCGGCGATCTGCTGACCGAGCAGGTGGACGCGGTCGAACGTCTGCGGACGGTGGTCCCGGGCCGCAAGATCGGCCAGACCGCGCCGGCGGACGATCCGAAAAACTATGCGAGCGTCGCTTTCGGCACCGATTGGGGCGCCGTGGCGGCGGCCTGGTTCACCGAATGGGAGCGCACCGGCCAGCCGCGCTACCGCGACAAGCTGTTGGCCAGCATGGCCAGCATCGCCGCGCAACCCCTTGGCTTCCTTGCCGGCGGCGGCGTGATGGACTTGCGCACCGGCGCGTACGTCGTCGATCGCGAGAAGAGGGTCAACGTGTCGCATCTCAGCGCGGTGTTCGGGCTGCCGGAGATTTGCAGCGAATTGATACGCACCGTGCCGCAACCGGCGTTCCGCGACGCCTGGCTGCGCTACTGCCGTCTGTACAACGCCAGCGGCAAGGAGCAGAAGGCGGAACTGGGCCAGGACTTGGGCAAGCTCAATCTGGGGCAGGGCCACGCGCGCCTGCTGGCCTACGCGGCGGTGCAGTGGCAGGACCGCGCCATGCTGAAGCGCGCGTGGGCGCAGTTTTATGAGGGACGCGCGGGCCTGGCCGACAAGGACCTGGTGTCGCGCCGCGTGAAGCCGCCCGCCGTGCTGACGGAGGTGGAGGAGGCGCCCGCGATCTCGACCAACTCCATGGCGCAATGGGGGCTTGGGGCGCTGGGCATGATGGCGCTCGACGCCAGCAACGCGATCATCTACAAGGATGATTTCCAGCGTTTCGATCCGCGCGCGTGGGCGGTGGAGGCGGAGGCCGGCGACGCCGGCCAGGCCGCGCAGGCGGTGTCGCGCGCGCTGGTGCTGGACGCCAGCCGTGGCCTGACGGTCTGGCTGCGCAGGCAGCTGATCGGCCACTACGAAATCAGCTTCACGCGCACCGTGCTGGCCGAGGGCAAACCGCACGAACGGCTGTCGGACCTGAACTTCTTCTGGGAGGCACAATTGGCGGGTGGCGACGCTCCCGACCCGTTCCGCCGTTCGGGCAAGCTGGAGGAATACGACAAGGTGCCGATGTTCTACGCCGGCATCGGCGGCAATGCGAACACCACGTCGCGCTTCCGCTATTACGACGGCGGCGGGGAGCGCAAGCTGCTGCAGGAATACCTGGCGCCGGAGTATCTGCTCAAGTCCAATCATCCATACCGCATCCGCATCGTGGTCGATAGCGGAGGAACGCGCCTGTATGTCGACGACCGTGAGTTCTTTTCGGCGGCGGGGCCATTGGCGGGCGGCGGCTATTTCGGCTTCCGCACCACGCAATCGCGCCAGAAGATCGAGCGATTCGAGGTGCGGCGCGTGGGTTGACCGCTCACAGTATCAGGATGCCTTGCAGCGACGAGATCCGGTGCGGGTCGGACCAGCTGTCCAGCACCTTGCCGGCCCGGCTGAACTCCAGCAGTTGGCGGCCCTTGTGGCCGTTTTCGGGGCCGTGGCCCTGCCAGTTGGCCACCATGACACGGCCATCGTCGAGCACCTGGAACGTCGCATAGAAGAATGGCGCGACTTCGTCGGGCACGGTGCCGGCCGCGCCGAAGGTCGATGCCAGGTTGCCGCGCCGATCGAAGCGCGCCATGAAGGCGCCGTAGCCGGCCGACACCAGCGTGGTGCCGTCGGCCATGCGTTCGGCCTTCCACGCGTGTTCGAAGCCGGGCGCGCGCATCGCGTTCAGCGAGATCAGCGAGGTGTCGGTTTCCAGAATGTGGTCGTTCATGCAGAACAGGTAGGTGCCAAGATCAGTGGTGCGCATCAGGCGCACGTAGCCGCCGTCGCGCCGGACGGCGGAGACCTGGCGGTATTCGCGGTCGAGCGTCAGCACGTTGATGCCGCCGGAGCCGTCCAGGTCCGCGCCGGTGACCAGCGTGGCGCCGTTGACCAGGCGGTGGGCGGCCGTGACGTTGTTCCAGCGGTCGCAGGTGGCGAGGACTTCGCCGGAGGAGATGGAGAGTTCGAAGAAGCCCCGCTCGAAACCGATCAGGGCGCGGTTGGGGCCGATGCGCTGCATATCGCGGGCGGCGGGAAAGTCGGCCAGGCTGCGCGTCCAGCCGTAGCGTGGGTTGGCGGTATCGATCAGCGACAGCGTCTGGCAGCCCTCGTCGATGGCCAGGAATTGGTGCTTCATGCGTCTCCTTCATGGCTTTTTGGGAGATCGTATCACGGCAAGGGACGGCGTGGAACCGGGACCAGAAAACGCCACGGAGACACGTAGGGCGGATTAGCCGAAGGCGTAATCCGCCAACTCACGCGACCCACACCAATCCACGGGATACGACCCCGCCGCGACATAACGATGAAAACTCGACCACGGCCAATCCTGCACCCGCGTCACGAGGCCGTGTTTCACTGGATTCCAATGCAGGTAGTCTAAATGGTGGGTGAGATCGCGGTCATCGCGAATGGCATGCTCCCAAAATCTATCCTGCCAAAGTCTCCGGCCGTGGCCCGCATAGCGAGTCATGTGCGTTTTAATCAAGCGCCAGCGGAGCGAGAAGTCGCTGTCGCCCGCTGGCAGGCGCCATAGGGCGTGAATATGATCGGGCAGGATCACCATTCCGACAATTTCAAAGGGATGCCGGGATCGGACCTTCTTCATGGCGGTAGGCAGTATCAGCCTGGTCTCCGGTTCGGCGAAGCGCGGTGCGCGGCGCGCCGTGGCCAGCGTGAAGAAGTATGTACCACCTTCGATGTAGACGCGCTTGTAGTCGGGCATGTGTCCTCCTCGGAGAATCACTCAGCCTAGCTTCGTGCCGCAGAATGCGATTGCGTGAACGCAAACGATCAATGGATGCCGCAATTGGGGACGCTGCGGTGTTTTGTTCGGGAATTTTTTGCGTCTTGGCGGCTCTTGGCGGATTACGCCTTCGGCTAATCCGCCCTACGTTTTTTACGTTTTTACGTGATTACGTGTTTCCCCGGCGTGCTGTTTTTGACTTTTGCCGCCGTCTTTTCCATGCCATGACGACGCCACCCGTCAGGCAAAGCACGGCCGCCGCCCAGACATACGTGGCGGTCACCGATTGGGGACTTTTCTCTTTGGGCGCCAGCGGATTTTTCATCGACGCCGGGAAGTCGCGCGGCCCCACCGGTACGATCTTCCAATCGGCGCGGTTGGCCGGCGCGCGCTTCTGGTATTCGCTCAGCGACAGCACCGGATCGTAACCATAGGCGCGGGAGGAGGGGACCTGCGGGATGCGCACGAAAACGAGCGCCTCCAGGTCTTCAGCTATCTGCGATTCGATCGCGCTGCGCGCGCCGCCTTTGCCCGCCAGCCGCTTCAATAGATCCTCGCCTATCGTGTTGAACGCGACGAAGGGCAGTAATTCGGTGCGCTCGGTCTGGAGGTAGTCGTAGGCGCCCTGGCCGCTGGCGAGGCTCACCTCCTTGAGCGCCATGTACGGCAGCGCCACGGCGGCCTTTAGCGGGCTTTCGCCGCCGAGGCGCGGTATCCCCCAGCCCAGCGTCCGCAGTGTCTCGACGTTGATCCCGGCGCAGTTGGTGCCCGCGTGCCGGTAGTGGAAGTCCTGGCTGTAGAAGTGGTTGAAGACCCGGCTGATCGCTTCCTGGTACAGCGCCGGCACCCGTGGCTCCTTCATGACCGCGACCAGCATGTAGGAGGGCCGGTACCACGCTTGGCCGCTATTCAGATCCGCCATGTAGGCGTCCATCGGCAGCGTCGAGGCGATGATGCCTTTTTCGCTGACCGATCCGAGGTTGTAGAAGTTATTGACCAGCCAGTTGTCCCAGCCGCCTTGCCGGTCGAAGCGGCCGGTGGCGACGGCGAAGTGGCCGCCGTAGGCTTCGTCGTCGTCGCCCTGCGCGCCGTTGAGGATGAAGGCGAGCGCCGGTTTGCCGACCAGCGACGCGTCGCCGACGCCGTCGCGGCGCCATAGCGTGCGCGCCGCGTATGCCTGGCGGGCGCCCCCACCGTCCGCGCGCACCAGGCTTTCGATGGATTCGCCGTCCTTCAGCGGGACGGGCGCCGGCAGCGCCGGCAGGGCGTAATCCTTCGGCCACAGGGTGCGGACGTGGAACGTACCTTCTTTGAGGACCCCTCGCGCCTTGACCTCGCGGCCGGCGAAATACGCGCGGCTGCCGGCGTCGAAGTACGACCGGTTGCTGGCGAGTCTGGCGGTGAGCGCGAGCGGCAGCGCGGAGTCGACACCGAGCACCGAGCTGGCGTCGGCGGCCAGGCGTCCCTCGGCGACCTGCGGGGAACCCATCCAGAGCAACCGCGGCGGCTTGTCTTGCGCCTTGCCGGCGGTGGCGATCAACCATGCGCGGACGTCGTCCTGCGCCCGCAGATGTGGCGTCGAACCGACCGCCGGTGCGCTGGCGACGGCGACGACGTCGTCGCCGAAGTACCAAAGCGCCTGCGGCGAGGCGCCGCAGTTTTTGCAGTCGGCTTTGGTGATGCGAAAGTCCGAGGAAGGATAGAGGCCGATATGTTGCGCGCTCAGGGCGTCCCGGGGCTGGACGGTGCCGGTGCCGGCGCCTGTCGCGTACGACGCCGTGACGAGGTAAAGGCTGGCTGTGGCGCCCATGATCAGGACCTTGCGCGCCGAAGTCGGCAGGTGGCGGAATTGCGGCATGTGGCGCTCCGTATTGGGGGAAGCGCGATCGTTGCCGGACGGTGGCCGGCCTCGCGCATCACCACTCTACGGTAGTTGCCCTTTGGTATTCTTAACATTTATCAAGAGTCGGGGGTGGCCCCATGATGCCATGCTTTCGAAGCCGTGCCGACTTTTTCAGTTCAATTCCCGTCGGAATTGAACGTCGGGCCGGTGGCGAAGTTGGTAGCATGAAGGGCATCTGACGATGGCGCCGTCGTCTTTGAAACGCGGGGAGTCGCATGAGTTTGACCGAGCGTATGTTTGAATATCCGCGCCCGCAACTGGTGCGCGACAAGGTCATCGAGCGGGTGCGCTCGTACACGGCGATGCGCTCGGTGGCGATCAACCGCGACCGCTTCATGCTCAACGGCCGGCCCTATCCGCT